>JBBROR010000055.1:0-14768 GCA_038229175.1 Acetobacterales bacterium
CATTGGCACTGACGATCTGTTCCATCACGTCGAGCGGGTTCGACGCGCGCTCGGTGCTGATGCTTGTATGCGCGGACATGGCGGGTGCTCCCGTCTTGAGGAAGGCCGGTTGAAAGGGTGGCCTGCTGGATGATCACGATAGGTTCCACTGGATCTTGGGGTCCGAGTCCCGGTCAGCCACAAGAAACCCTAGCGGTGGGCGAAGTCGTGCCGCAAGTGCGAGGCGAGATGCAATACGAACTTAATACCGAATATGAGGAACGGTCATGCAACCGTCGTTATGTCCCCGTGCCTCACACGATCATTCCGGGGCCGCCACCGCCCTGCGCGCCAGGCTCGGCGGCCTGTTTTGCTTCCAGTGCTGCCAGCCGGGATTCCAGTGCAGCGATCTGCAAGGCGGCGGCCTCCTGGCCGGTGCGCGCCAGGCTCGCCATCTCGCTCATCGCGTCCAGTTCCTCGCGGCGCACAAGGTCCAGCTTGCGTATCGTCTCGTCGACGCGGGCGCGCACGAGTTGCTCGGCTTCGTCGCGCAGGCCTGACAGCGCCGACAGCGCTCCGCCGGCAACGCCTGCGAGATCGTCGAAAATGCGAGGACGGTCGGCCATGTGTGTCTCCCGATGCGGCGTGCAGCGATTCATATGCGGCTTTCACCGCAACGCCATGCCCCGTATATGCGACGCGAGATTCAAAAATAAGGGCATTCATGATCCCGGTGCTGATGTTTCCGCAGTTCGACCCGGTTCTGATCGCCATCGGACCGTTGTCGATCCGCTGGTATGCGCTCGCCTATATCGGCGCGCTGGTGGCCGGCTGGCGGCTGGTGCGGCGCTGGGTGACGTGGAACCCCCAGGTTGCCACGGTCGAGCAGGTGGATGATTTTCTCACCTGGGCCACCCTGGGCGTGGTGCTGGGCGGCCGTCTTGGCTACGTGCTATTTTATCAGCCGGCCTATTTCGTCGAAAATCCGCTGCAGATCCTGGCACTGTGGCAGGGCGGCATGTCGTTCCACGGCGGCATGCTGGGCGTTGCGCTGGCAATCGTGCTGTATTGCCAGCATGAGGCGATCCCGGTGCTGGGCTTTGCCGATCGCATTGCCATCGCGGCACCGATCGGGCTGGGCCTGGGACGCGTGGCCAACTTCATCAACGGCGAACTATGGGGCCGTGAGGCGCCGGCCACGCTGCCCTGGGCCATGATCTTCCCCAACGGCGGGCCACTGCCGCGCCATCCCAGTCAGATCTACCAGGCGTTGATGGAAGGCTTTATTCTCTTCGTCATCATGTTGATCTGCGCGCGACGCGAGGCAATCCGGGCACGTTTCGGCGCGCTGACCGGGATATTCCTGTCCGGCTACGCCATCGCCCGCATCATCGGCGAGTTCTTCCGCCAGCCGGATGCGTTTTTGGGATTTTTGTTCGCCGGCGCCACGATGGGCCAGCTGCTGTCGGTGCCGATGCTGATCGCAGGGATCGTGCTGATCGCGCGGTCCCAACCCAGGACCGCATGATCGAGCGGCTGGATCTGTTCATGGCGCGCGCCAACGCGGCGTACTACGCCACGCGCGATCCGTTCGCCGATTTCACCACCGCGCCCGAAATCAGCCAGGTGTTCGGCGAGCTTCTGGGCGTGTGGGCCGCGGTGGTGTGGCAATCGATGGGCCGCCCGTCTGGCGTGATCCTCGCCGAGGCCGGGCCGGGGCGGGGCACCCTGATGGCCGACGCGCTGCGAGCAATCAGCCGCGTGGCGCCGGATTTCGGGCATGCCTTGAAGGTGCATCTGGTGGAGACGTCGACGGCGCTTCAGGCGGTGCAGGCCGCGAAGGTCGATGCGGTCTGGCACGACCGCATCGAGGGCATCCCGCATGGGCCGATGATCCTACTGGCCAACGAGTTCCTCGATGCCCTGCCGATCCGCCAGTTCGTCCGCCGCAGCGCATGGCAGGAAATGCATGTGGCCGAGGGACAATGGGTGGAAATGCCCGCCGATTCCGCCCTGCCGGATGATCGCGAGGGCACGGTGCGGGAGGTGTGCGAACCCGCGCTCGATATGGCGCGCCATCTGGCGGAGCGCTTCAGGGTGCAGCCCGGCGCCGCGTTGTTCCTCGATTACGGCCCAGCGGCCTCCGCTCCGGGCGCCAGTCTGCAGGCGTTGCGGGCCGGCCGGCCCTGCGATCCGCTGGTGGAGCCGGGCACCGCCGACCTGACCGCGCATGTCAATTTCGAAGCCTTTGGGCTCGCCGCCTCCGGCCTTGCCGTTCATGGCCCGGTGCCGCAGGGCAAATTCCTCGCGCGCCTGGGCCTGTTCCAGCGCACCGGAATGCTGGCGCGCACGCTGCAGCCGGATGCCGCGTTCCGAATGATGGACGGCGCCCGCCGGCTGGGCGAGCCCGACGGCATGGGCCGTCTGTTCAAGGCACTGGCGCTTTGCCACCCTTCGCTTCCCCAGCCACCAGGATTTTCAGAATGACCGCAGACGCTCTGACCTCGAACGCGTTGGGCGTTCGCCACGGCTTCTTCACGCGCAACGGCGGCGTATCGGAAGGGCCGTTCGCCAGTCTGAACTGCAGCCTGTCCGGTGCGGATGCGCGCGATGCGGTGCTGGAAAACCGGGCGCGGGTGGCCCGCGCCATCGGGGCGGAGCCCTCTTCGCTGATGGGGGCGACCCAGGTGCACGGCATCGCGGTGGCGCAGGTGGACGCGCCGTGGCGGCCCGGCGCCGGGCCGCGTGCCGACGCCATGATCACCAATCGGCCCGGCCTGGCGCTGGGGATCGTGACCGCCGATTGCGCCCCGGTGCTGTTCGCGGACGCCACCGCCGGTGTGGTGGCGGCGGCACATGCGGGATGGCGCGGGGCGGCGGACGGGATTCTGGAGGCGGTGGTGGCTGCGATGCGCGCGATGGGGGCTGCGTCGATCAGCGCCAGCGTAGGGCCGTGCATCCGCCAGGCGTCGTATGAGGTGGCGGCCGACATGCGCAACGCCGTGCTGGCCGGCGATGCCGGGTTTGCCCGTTTCTTCGCCGATGGCACACGGCCGGATCGCTGGCAGTTCGACCTTGCCGGATTGTGCGCCGCACGGCTTTCGGCGCTGGGCGTGCAGGTAGACGTGATCGACGCCGATACCTTGCCCGATACCAGCCGCTTCTTCAGCCATCGCAGGCGTACTCTGGCCGGCGGCGGCCCGATCGGCCACCAGATGTCGGCGATCACACTGTGACAGGGGCTTTCATGCGGACGCGCACTTCCATCGGGTTTCGTCTGACGGCATTGCTGACGTTGCTTGTGCTGGCGTCCTGCGGCGGCCTGCCGCGGCCGTTCGAGGGCTATCCGGGGGCCACCGCGGCGCGCTTGGCGCAGCCGCCGCCGGCACGGTTGTCGGTCTCGCCCCCCAAGGCCGCCCTGCTGCCGGACGAGGCCGCAGCCCAGTTTGCCGATGCGATGGCGGAGGCGCTTTCCGGCCAGGATGTGCCGGCCATCGCCACCGCCCCGCGCAAAGGCGATTGGCGGTTGGAGATCGCAGCACAGCTTGGCGATGGCGCACAGGCGAACGAGGTCATCCCACTTTACACGGTGTTCGACAGCACCGGCGAGCAAGCCGGCGTGCAACAGGGACAGCCGGTTGCCGCAAGCATCTGGAGCCAAGGGTCGCCGGCGACCATCAAGACCGCGGCTGCCGATGCGGCGCCTGGGATTGCCGATCTGCTGTCGCGGATCGAGGCCGCGCGTCGGGCCAGCGATCCGAACAGCCTGGTCAACCGCCCTGCAAAGCTCGTTGTGCCGGACGTCACGGGCGCGCCGGGCGACGGCAACCGCCAACTGGCCCGGCAGATGCGCCTGGCGCTGGCCGCGCAGGGAATGCTGGTCCAGGAGGTGGCGCCAAAGAACGGCCAGACCGATTTCACCGTGGCCGGCAAGGTGGTGGCGGTGCCGATCGCGGGCAAGATGACGCGCATCGAGATCCAGTGGATCGTGGCTGACCCTAAGGGCGATGAGCGCGGCCGGATCGTGCAACTCAACGAAGTGCCGGCCGGCTCGCTGGATCGGCTCTGGGGCGATGTCGCCGTGGTGGTGGCATCCGAGGCCGCCGGCGGAGTGAAGGACGTGGTTGCCAGGCAGACCGGCGCCCGTCCGAAATGAGCGGTGCCCTGTAAACAAAGCGAAATAAACAAGGGTGCCGTGAAGTGACAGCTTGATTTCACGTTGCTATGAGGATGCCGCGCCGACTTGCCGATGTTTGCGTCATCGTTTCCGGCTCTGAGCGCCGGGGACATCCTTCTGGCCTTTTCTGTCGCGTTCACTTTTCTGACCCGGACCAACCATCCATGAAAATCGTCGCGTGCAACAGCAATCGACCGCTGGCTGAAGCGGTGGCCGCAACCCTCGAGCTGCCGCTGACCCGCGCCTCGGTGCGCCGCTTCGCCGACATGGAGGTGTTCGTCGAGATCCATGAGAACATCCGCGGCGAAGACGTGTTCGTGATGCAGAGCACGTCGTATCCGGCCAACGACAATCTGATGGAACTGCTCATTACGCTCGATGCGCTAAGGCGCTCGTCGGCGCGACGGGTGACGGCCGTGGTGCCGTATTTCGGCTACGCCCGCCAGGATCGTAAATCCGGCCCACGCACGCCGATCTCGGCCAAACTGGTGGCCAACCTGATCACCGAGGCGGGGGCCGACCGCGTGTTGACGATGGATCTGCATGCCGGCCAGATCCAGGGCTTCTTCGACATCCCCGTCGACAATCTGTATTCCGAGCCGTTGTTCACCAAGGATATCCAGCAGCGGTATGTCGGGCGCGACATCATGATCGTGTCTCCGGATGTCGGCGGAGTGGTGCGTGCGCGCGCCATCGCAACAAGGCTGAATTCCGACCTCGCGATCATCGACAAGCGGCGTGAGCGCGCCGGTGTGTCCGAAGTGATGAATGTGATCGGCGACGTGACCGGGCGGGACTGCATCATGATCGACGACATCGTCGATTCGGGCGGCACCTTGTGCAACGGCGCCGCGGCGCTGATGGCCAACGGCGCACGCTCGGTCAGCGTCTACATCACCCACGGCGTATTGTCCGGCGGCGCCGTGGCGCGCATCGCAGCCAGCCCGATCGAGATGATGACGATCACCGACACCATCCTGGCGACCGAGGCGGTGAAACTGTCCGGCAATATACGCCAACTGTCGATCGCCTCGCTGCTGTCCGAGGCGATGCGGCGGATCAGCGAGGAAAGCTCGGTGAGCTCGCTGTTCGATTAAGGTTCAGACAAAGAGGGATCGACCATGAAGTTGTTCTATTCGCCGGGCGCCTGTTCCTTGGGCATTCATGTCATCCTAGAGGAGACCGGGGCGGCGTTCGAGCCGGTGCTGTGCAGCGTGCGCGACGGCTCCAACCGCAAGCCGGACTTCCTGGCGTTGAACCCGAAGGCAAAGGTGCCCACGCTGGTTCGCGATAACGGCCTGGTGCTGACAGAATATCCCGCCATCGCGGTGTATCTCGCCCGCACCCACGAAGCAGCGCATCTGCTGCCGGCCGACGTCGATGCGGAGGCGGAGGCGCTGGAGGCGATGGACTACATCGTGGCCACCGTGCACATGCAAGGCTTCACCCGCATTGCGCGGCCCGCCAACTTCACGCCGAATGACGCAGATATCGAAGCGGTGAAGACCCGTGGCCGCGAGATCTTTGCCACTGGCATGGACCTTCTGGAAGCCCGCATGGAAGGTCGCGAATACGTGGCCGGTGAAGTCTTCTCGGTGGCCGATGCCACCTTGCTGTTTGTCGAGAACTGGGGGCCGCGCGCAGACTATGCGCTCAAGCCCAATCTTGCGGCGCATCTGGCCCGCATGAAGACGCGGCCATCGGTGCAGCGGGCGTTCGCCTCTGAAGGATTGCCGCTTTGATTGCATTAACGCAAACGCCGTTCTGGTTCCTGCGGCACGGTGAGACGGACTGGAACGCGCAGAATCTGAGCCAGGGCAACGTCGACATTCCCTTGAACCCCACCGGCATCGCCCAGGCGCATCTGGCGGCTGCCCGGCTTCGTCATCGCGGCATTACCTCCATCGTGGCCTCGCCGCTGTCACGCGCGCAGGACACCGCCCGGATCACCGGTGACCTGCTGGGTCTTCCTGTCACGCTGGAAGACGGGCTTCGGGAGGTGTCGTTCGGTGTGAATGAGGGGCAGCCAATGTCGGACTGGTTTGTGGACTGGGTGGCGGGCCTTTCCACGCCGGAGAAGGCCGAGAGCTTTGCCGATCTGCGCGCACGCGCGGTGGTGGCAATCAATCGCGCGCTTGTGCTGCCTGCGCCGGTGCTGGTGGTGGCGCACGGTGCGTTGTTCCGCGCACTGCGCGCGGCGATGGGGCTAGAGCCGAATGTGCGCACACCAAATGCAACCCCGTTCTGGTGCGAGCCCGGGCAGCCCGCGTGGACCCTGACCGAGGCCGCTTGATCACAACTGGCTGCAACGTTCACGCCGGATATCGATCAAACAGAAAACCCCGCACCGACAAGGTCGGTGCGGGGTTTTTGTGTGACAAGCCGGATCGTTATTCGGCGGAGGCCTTCTTGCGGCCGCGCTTCGCAGAAACCACCTCGACCTCGACCGGTGCTGCGGGCTTACGGCCCAGACCGATGCTCTTGGCGAGTTGCGACCGCTTTGCAGCATAGTCGGGAGCGACCATCGGATAGTCGGACGGAAGGCCCCAACGCTCGCGGTATTGCTCCGGCGTCATGTTATAGGAGGTGGCCAGGTGGCGCTTCAGCATTTTCAGCTTCTTGCCGTCTTCAAGGCACACGATGAAGTCGGCGAAAACCGACTTCTTGACCGGCACGGCCGGAACCAGCTTTTCCACCGGAACCTCTTCCTCGCCTATACCAGCCAGGGTTTTGTAAACGACTTGAATCAACGATCCAAGCGCAGATGCGTCCACAGGGTTGTTTGAAACATGGGCAGAGACAATGGTCGCTGTCAGTGCCAGCAGCTCAGCGTTATTATCAGTCATGGCATCCGTGATTGTGTTATAGAGTTTTACTATAAAGCTATTTTTCCGAGAAGCATAGCCTAAATCGTTCATGCCTCTCGGAAGGCTTTCTTAGGCCTCAATCGTGCGACTGCCAGCATGGTGCAAGTGGACCGTCCGATCGTTTTGGCTTTAATTTTGTCCATCTTACACCAACGCCTGCGAGCGTTGACACTTCCAACGCTTGCAGCCGTTGGTATCGCGCGCCGGCTTGGCTGGTGGCGGCGCGCAACATGCAAACTCATACCAGCATGAGACTGGCACACAGGTTGGAGCGTTGCTGTCCATCGCCATGATCAACCTTAACAAACTCACCCGGATAGCCTAACGCACTGGAACGTCTAGCCGTTTTCATCACAGTAAAAGGCAATGGACAACTGGAAATTCAGCCGGCGAAGCCGCGTGGATGGGCGCTTCGCCAGGCCAGCGCAGTACCCACGATACTGTCCAGATCCGCGAATCTTGGCCGCCATTGGGTCTCCTGCCGGATGCGGCCGGAATCGGCGATCAGAATGGCAGGGTCGCCGCCGCGACGTTCAGCGATACGATAGGGTACTGGCTTGCCGCCGATTCGCGCCACCGCGTCGATCACCTCGCGCACCGAGTAGCCGCGGCCCAGGCCAATATTATACTGAACACTGCCCTGTTCGAGCCGAACCATCGCCGCGAGATGCGCCGAAACGAGGTCGCTCACATGAATATAGTCGCGGATGCAGGTGCCATCGGCGGTGGGATAGTCGCTGCCGAACAGCACAAGCTCCGGCCCTCGGCCCAAGGCAGCGTCGATTGCCAACGGAATCAGATGGGTCTCGGGGGTGTGATCCTCACCCAGACGGCCGGCGGCGTCAGCGCCCGCGGCGTTGAAGAAGCGCAGGCAGGCCGAGCGCAGGCCGTGGATGCGGTCGGCCCATCCAAGCATGCGCTCGATCATCCATTTGCTCTCGCCGTAAGGCGAGCCTGGCGCGATCTCTGCCTCCTCGCCGATTGCGGCGGCGCCAACGCTGCCGAACAGGTTGGCGGTAGAGGAAAATACGAAGCGTTTCACGCCATGGCGTATGCAACCATCTATGAGGCGCCCGGCATTGCCGGTGTTGACAGTGAGGTAATGCAGCGGCGCGCGCATGCTCTCGCCCACCAGCGACAGATCCGCCAGATGGAACACCCTATCGAAGCACCCGTCCGCCAGGACCCCATCCACCGAAGCGGCATTGGCAAGGTCCCCCTCAAACACGCGGGCGCCGGGGCTTATGGCCTCACGGTGGCCGGTCGAGAAATTGTCGAACACCACCACGTCGTCGCCACGGGCCAACAGCCCTGCCACGAGGTGACTGCCAATGAAACCTGCTCCGCCGGCGACGAGACTGCGAGTTCGCATCAGGAAGCGACATCCGATCGGCCAACCGCATCGCCCGACGCGGGCGATGCTCTTGTCAGGTGCTCATAGGCTCGAAATCAGGCGGAGCACAGGGTTGTCTCATGTGCGGCCCGTGGCCTCAGTCGGCAATCCCGGCCCGCCGCAGCCCGGCACGCACGTGTTCAAGGTCCTCGCTGCGGTCGAACGGGCTCTGCGCGCTGAACTTGCGCAGCGTGAAATCTGGCTGCAGCGCGAGAAGGCGTTGGCGGATGATGCCGGCCTCCTGCACTTCGTCGAGATGGCCGAGGGCGGAGAGATAGGGCTTGTAGGCCGCCACATGGCCCGGATTCATCTCACTCACCTCCCGCCCCGCGGCCACCGCGGCCCGGTAGTCACGCTGCATCAGCGCCACCACGGTGCGCGTGTTGTCCAGCAGGAAGGCCTGTGGGTGCATCGGGGTCAGGATCTTGTAGCGGGCAACCCGACGCTGGGCCTCATCGAGATTGCCGGCATAGGCGTGCGCCAGGCCGGACAGGCTCCAGGCCGAGGCGAGGTTCGGATTGAGCTGCAGCGCGCGTTCGTGCAAAGACAGTGCCTCGCGCAGCCTACCACCGGCGGTCGCGCGGACATGGCCGGACATGACCAAAGACTGGGCATCTTGCGGATCCAGCAGCGCACCGCGATCGGCAAGGCGGGCGGCTTCCGCCATCTTGGCGGCGGGCTCGTGCGTCCAGCCCTGGGCCACCAGCAGCAGGTGCCATTGCGCGAACAGGCCATGCGCCGAAGGTGCATCCGGATCGAGGGTGAGCGACTGGCGGAGCAGATCGCCGGCCTGCAGAAAGAGCGGCTTTTCTAGGCGGGCGATCAGCGGCATCGCCTTCAGCATCAGATCGGGGCCGCCCGCTTCGGCCTGTGGCCGCTGGGCCGCGCGCTGAGACTCGATCACCAGAATCTCGGCATCAAGCTGTGCCGTCACCTCGGCGGCGATCTCGTCCTGCAGCGACAGCATATCGTCGGGCGCGCGGTCGAAGCGGCGGGACCAGACGATCTGGTTGCCTTCCCGCAGGTCCAGCACCCGCAGCGACACGCGCAGCCGGTCGGCCACGCGCTGGATGGTGCCGTCGATCAGGAAATCGATGGCAAACTGGCTGCGAATCGCGGCTTCATCGCGTGTTTGGGTGGCAAATCGGGCGAGCGAGCCGGACGACACCAGCGACAGGCGGCGGATTCGTGACAGTTGGGCGGTGATCTCGTCGGCCAGGCCGTGCGCCAGATGGGCGTCGTTCTCGGCGCCCAGCAGTTGCAGCGGCAGCACGCCGATGCGCACGCCGGCGCGCGGGGGGGCGGGCCGCGACTCGGCGCGCGATTCCGGCAGAAGGGCCAGTCGCGGCTCCGTGCGGTGCTCCGGCGTCTGGCGCTGCGGCAGGCGCAGGTCGCGCACCAGATCGGCGCGCAGGCTGGCGGGAGAACTCGATGCGGGGGCCGGGCGCATCTGGTTGGCGGTGGCGCGGATTTCGGCGGCCAGACGCTGGGTTTCCTCGGAGGGCTGGGCGTCGAGCAGGTCAGCCAGCACCGAGCGGCAGCGTTCATAGGCCTGGATGGCCATGCCGCGCTCGCCGCGCGTGGTGTAGGCGCGCATCAGCGCCCGCCAGGCGCCTTCATGGGCGCGGTCGATCGACAAAAGCTGCTGGGCGGCGGGTATCGCCAGCTCCGGCTCCAGCTGGTCGCGCAGCATCTGCTCGGCCAGCACGCGGGCCCGGTCCCGCAGCCGCTCGCGCTCGGTGGCCAGCCAGTTGTCAAAGGCGGGGTCGACGCCATCCAGGTCCTCCAGCAGGTCGCCGTCGAGCAGCACGAGGGCGGCCGGCTTGGCGGGGCTGGCGCGCAGAACCTCCTCCACATCCACCCACACCGTGCCGGGGCGCAGCATCAGGTGGTCGCGGGTGATGTTGAGGATCTGGCTGCCGGCCGGGCCCAACGCGTCCAACAGGCGATGGATCTCCTGGCGCAGCGAGGCGCGGGCCTGCTCCTCGGGCCTGCGGCTCCAGAGCATTTCCGCCAGACGGCCGCGCAGCATCGGCCGTGGGGCCGAAAGTGCCAGCACAGCAAGAAGCGCGCGGGTCTTGCGGCCGGTGGGCAGGATGCTTTCGGTGGTCAGCGTCCAGGCCTCCATCTGGCCAATGAGGCGCAGGCGCACCATCACCTGCTCGGTGCCGCGGGCGGACGTAGGGGAGGCGGCCATGGAAGCGGCCAGCGGAGCGCCAGGTGTGGACGCGGAGATCAGCTTGCGAGGATTGATGATCATGTCACGAATTCACGTCCATACGGGTTGCGCTGGCAAGCAAGGGGTTTCCCGTAGGATGCGCGATCAGACTTCGGTCCTGATCTGTTGTGATATCGCGCTCCCGCTGGAGTAGCCTCGCCTCAGCGCCTCTCAGATGGCAGCTTCCTCGAAGATCCGCGTGACATCGCCGCGCCATTCTCCGTTAAATCGTGCGAGCCAGTGCTCGGCCTGCGTGGGTTTGCCGTGAACGAGTTCGTGAAGTGGCGTGAGATGGATCGTCTCATCCTGCCCAGTGCTGTCACGCCGGTTGCGCGCCGTAAGGCCCTGTTCGGCGATCGCCACCATGTCGCGGGCGATATCGCGCACCGTGCCGGCGCCAAGCTTCGCGTCGAGTGCGTGGCGCGCCACCTCTGGCCGAAGTGCGGCATACGCGTTCCAGTCATGACGGCGAACCAGCGACGTCGCGGCCGCAAGGGCGGCATCGTCGTAGAGCAGCCCCACCCAAAGGGCGGACTGCGCCACCATCATGTCGGTCCTTCCGGCATCCGCGCCGCGCATTTCCAGGAACTTCTTGAGCCGAACGTCGGTAAACACGGTCGTGAGATGATCAGCGAAATCGCCCATCGTGGCCTCGCCAGCCGCGGGGTTGCCGAGTGTGCCGGACATGAACTGGCGAAAGGACTGTCCGGCGAGGTCGATCATCTCGCCGTCCCGCATGACGAAATACATCGGCACGTCGAGCACCCATTCCACATAGCGCTCGAACCCGAAATCTTCGGCGAACATCATTGCCGGCATGCCGCTGCGCTGGTTGTCGGTGTCGGTCCAGACATCGGCGCGCTTGGACAGGAAGCCGTTGGGCTTGCCCTCGGTGAACGGCGAGTTGGCGAACAGCGCGGTGGCGACGGGCTGCAAGGCCAGGCTCACCTTCAACTTGGCGGCCATGTCGGCTTCACAGGCGTAGTCCAGGTTGACCTGCACGGTGCAGGTGCGGGTCATCATATCAAGGCCCATGCTGCCCACCTCTGGCATGTACCGCTTCATGATGCCGTAACGGCTTTTCGGCATCCACGGCATCGCGTCCCGGCGCATCGTGGGATGAAAGCCGAGCGGTGCGAAGCCAAGGCCGAGGCTTTCGGCGACGGGACGCAGATCGTCGAAATGGGCAGTGAATTCGGCGGCGGTCTGGTGCAGGTCGGCGAGCATGCCGCCCGACAGCTCCAGCTGCCCTGCTGGCTCCAGCGACACCGAGGCATCCCCGCGCTTGAGGCCGATCGGATTGCCGTGATCCAGGATCGGCTCCCAGCCGGACGCCCCGATGCCTTCCAGAGTAGCCTTGATGCCGTTCGGTTCGTAAGGCGGCGGCGTGAAATCGGCCTTGGAGAAGCCGAACTTCTCATGCTCGGTACCGATGGTGAACTGGCTCGCGGGCTTGCCGCCTGTCGCCAGGTAGTCAGCCAGCTGACGCACCGAATGGATCGGGGTGGCGTCGGCCTCTCCGGGATTGGACATTTGGATTCCGTGAATTGTCTGGTCGGTTGTGAAACGTCTACCGGCTTGGCGCCATCTGCAACAGGGCCAGCCCGGCAATCACAGCGGTTTCGGCCCGCAACACGCGTGGACCCAGACCGATCGGTTCTACAAACGGGAGCCTGCGCAGAACGTCAAGCTCGCCTTTGGTGAAGCCGCCTTCCGGGCCGATCAGCAAGGCAGCCTGGGCGGGACGGTATGCTGGGGGCTTCGCATCGCTGCGTTCGATCGCGGCAAATAGCATCCTGTCAACAGGCCAGGACGCAAGTGCGTCCATCAGCCGGGCTGGCTGCACGATCTCCGGCACATCCAGCCGCTCGCTCTGCTCGGCCGCCTCGCGGGCGATGGCCTCGAATCGTTCGAGGTTGAGCCGTCCGGCATTGGTGCGTTCGGTGAACACCGGCTGTATCAGGGTGACTCCGAGTTCGGTGGCCTTTTCGATCACCATGTTGGTGGTGTCGCGCTTCAGCGGTGCGAACAGCAGGGTAAGAGGGGGTGAAGTTTCCTGCACGCGCGTGCGCCCTTCCAGCACGAACACCGCGCGATCTTTCCGAATATTCTCGATTCGGGCGCGCCACTCGCCGTCGGTGCCGTTGAACACAGACACCCTGGCCCCGGCGGACTGCCGCATCACGCTTCCGAGATAATGCGCCTGTTCGGGCGTGGCGGTGACGGTGCCGCCATCGTGAAGGGGGGCGGTGGTGAAAAGGCGGATTGACCCGGTCATGTCTCTGCGCAGATTGAGTGGCATGAACTCCTACACTGATATCGCCGCAGATGGATGGGTCGCTTCGCTGCCGAAGGCGTGGCGGCCCTACGCGCTGCTGGCGCGGTTCGACCGGCCGATCGGCGGCTGGCTGCTGTTCCTGCCCGGGCTTTGGTCCATCCTGCTGGCGCAGGTGGCGTGGCGCGACACCGTCTGGCTGATCGCGCTGTTCTTCGTGGGTAGCTTCCTGATGCGTGGCGCGGGGTGCGTGGTCAACGATATGTGGGACCGCGACCTGGATCGCCAGGTGACGCGCACGGCGGGCCGGCCGCTGGCGTCAGGCGTCTTGCGGATGCGGCAAGCGGCGGCGTTCCTGGCGGTCTTGCTGGGCATCAGCCTATTGATTCTGTTGCAACTGTCGCCGCTGGCGCAGGCCTTGGGCGTGGGCTCGCTGGCGCTGGTGGCGCTGTATCCGCTGGCCAAGCGGGTGACATGGTGGCCGCAACTGATGTTGGGCATCACCTTCGGCTGGGGTGCGCCGATGGGATATGCCGCAGCACGGGGCCAAATCGATGCCGCCGCTTTGGTCCTGTATGCGGCCGCCATCGTCTGGATCCTCGGCTACGATACGATCTATGCGCATCAGGACCGTGAGGACGACGCGCTGGTGGGCGTCAAATCCACCGCGCGGCTGTTCGGCGGGCGATCGCGCGGCTTTCTGGTGGCGTGCTATGTCGCCACCACGCTGTTGCTGATGGCCGCGATCTGGCTTGCGGGACTGCCGCTGGCGGTGGTGGGCGTGGCGCTGGGCGGCGCTCTGTTCCTGGGCCGGCAGGTACGGGCGCTCGATATCGATGATCCCGGCCTGTGCCTGCGGCTGTTCAAGTCGAATCGCGAATTTGGTCTTTTCGTTGCCGCGATGCTCGTGATCGCGCGGCTTTGACCGATCCGGACGGGTTCATCCGGGCAAACACGGTGGTGTCGCATCACGTGCTGGTGCCGGAAATCGCGTTGCACCTCGCCACCGAGATCACGCCGATCTGGCAGGCCACCGAGGCCTGGCTCGCTGACACTGGAACCGAGCCGCCGTTCTGGGCCTTCGCCTGGCCGGGCAGTGCTGCGATGGCGCGGCATATTTTGGATCATCCGAAGCTTGTCGCCGGACTTCGCGTGCTGGACTTCGCAGCCGGCGGCGGGCAGGCGGCGATTGCGTGCAGGCTTGCGGGGGCGGCGTCGGTCGATGCCGCTGAGATCGATCCGCTCGCGCGCGCGGCGATTGCCGTGAATGCGGCGCTCAACCAGGTTGGGGTCACGGTGCTGGGCGACGTGGTGGGGCAGGACTGTCGGTGGGACCTCATTCTGTGCGGCGATGTCTGCTACGAGGCGCCGATGACCCGCCATATCCTGCCGTGGCTGCGCCGCATGGCTGAAGATGCGGAAGTTTGGATCGCCGATCCCGGCCGCGCCTACCTGCCGCGGGCGGGGCTGGCGCCGATTCTGCGCGTGACGGTTCCGACCACGATGGAGCTGGAGGACCATACCGAACGGGAGGTAACCCTCTGGCGGATAGTGCGCGGCATCTGATTTCGGGAACGATGTCGAACCGTGTGGGTTGATTCGGTGCAACCACGCGTCCGCGCGTCACGGAGGCAATGATGTCAGATCACGATAAGCCGATCAGCCCGGCAAAGATGGAGAAGAACGCGGAACGCGCGGCCGATACCGGCGGGCCGGCGGTGCTGTCAACGCAGGCTGCGCGCCAGGGTATCACCACCGGGCGGGTGCGCTGGATTCTGGGTGTTTCGCTGGTATTGGCGATTTTAGCGATGATTCTGGCGGCTGCCTACGTGTTGTGAGAACACCAAGGTAGCCCGACC
>JBBROR010000056.1:0-13957 GCA_038229175.1 Acetobacterales bacterium
GGCTTCTTCGGGCGGGGCGCTGCGAGCAGGGCGAGTTGCGGGTTGTCGACACCGTGCCGGCGGGCGAGGAATTTGAAGAAGCTGCGCACCGCCGAGACATGGCGGGCGCGTGTGGCGCGACCTCGGTTCTCTTTCGCGTCATTTGCCAGCCAAGCGCGGAAATCCGCCGCGCGCAACGCACCCAACGCCACCAGATCGGGCTCGCCACCCTGGTGCTGCGTGATAAAGCCCAGGAAATTCGACAGATCGGCGCCGTAGGCTTCCACCGTCAGCGGCGAGGCGCGGCGTTCCAAGGCCAGCCAGTCCAGATACGCCTGCCTGGCGGCTTCAGCCTGCATCAGCGCGACAAAGCGGCGGCCACGGCGCGGCCGAGAAACGCGAGGGGGGCGGTCCCCTGGAAGGGATCGAGCGTTGCGGCGTCGCGCGATGCCAGCGCCAGCAGGCAGGGTGGCCCATGGCCCGGCACCAGGATGAGCGCCTCGTGCCGGGCCAGCAGCACCGCCTCGCCATGGACCAGGGCGGCCTGGTCCGGATCGGTCTCGAACACCACCCTTGCGGCGCCGAGCAGGGCGGCCACGCTTCCAGGTGGAAGCGTGCGCAGTCCTGGTCGTTCGGCTTCGATGCACAGGCAGGCGGCATCGACGGCGAGCAGCGAGGGGAGTTCGTCGGTGATGCATTCCACCAGCGAGGACGCCTGCATCAGCGCCAGCACCGCCTCCTGCACCCGTGCGGCAAGCCCGGCCGTAGCACGACCGGCTGCGAGCACCAGGTCGGCCTGCTCACCCATGGCGCTGGCATGGGCACGCTCGGCGCTCAACATGGCCGCCATATGGTCGGCCAGAGGCGCCCCGTGCACGCGAGACGGCGGCACGAGGGTTCGATATAGCTCCGGATTCTCAGCCAGAAAATGTGGATGCGCGCGAAGAAACGCCGTCACTTCAGCCGCACCCACCTCGACCGACGTGTCCAGTGACCGCATCAGACGATCGACTGCCCCGTACCCGCCCAATCCTTGAGGAACGCGGCGAGCCCCTTGTCGGTCAGCGGATGCTGATACAGCGAGCGCAGCACAGCCGGTGGCAGGGTTGCCACATGCGCGCCGAGCTTGGCGGCCTGGATCACATGCATCGGGCTGCGCACGGAGGCGACCAGCACCTGGGTCTCCAGCGCCTCGTAATTGTCATAGATCTCCAAAATGTCGGAGACCAGCTCCATGCCTTCCTGGCCGATATCGTCCAGACGGCCGATGAACGGGCTGATGAAGGTGGCACCCGCCTTGGCGGCGAGCAGCGCCTGGGCGGCGGAGAAGCACAAGGTCACGTTTACCATGGTGCCTTCGCCCGACAAGGTACGGCAGGCACGCAGGCCGTCCGGCGTCAGCGGCACCTTGACGCACACGTTGTTGGCGATTTTGCGCAGCACTGCGGCTTCGCGCATGATCTGGTCATACTCCGTCGCGGCCACTTCGGCACTGACCGGGCCTTCGACGATACCGCAGATCTCGGCGATCACTTCGCTGATCTTGCGGCCGGACTTGGCGATCAGGCTGGGGTTGGTGGTGACGCCATCGAGCAGGCCAGAGGCGGCGAGCGCCTTGATCTCGGCCGTGTCGGCTGTATCGACGAAGAATTTCATGCTGCGCTGTCCTGTCGTATGAAAGGGCCCGCCGCGGCGGGCTGGTCGTTTTGGGCCTGCCAAGAAAGCCCGGTTTCAGGCAGACCATATCCCATGCGTCCAACGAATCCCAGGCAAGGCGAACAGGGCGGCCTCCTTCCAGCCCCGGCGGCAGGCATGCGCGTACCCGTCCTGCTGCCATACCCCTTCGCCGGGCCGTTCGACTACCGCGTTCCCCACGGCATGGAGCTGGCACCCGGCGATTTTGTTCTGGTGCCGCTCAACCGGCGCGAGGAGGTGGGCGTTGTGTGGGACGGCGCGGCCGATGGCAGCGTTGGCGACAACCGCCTGCGCCCGGTCTCGGCCAGGATCGACGCCCTGCCGATGCGTCAGGATCTACGCCAGCTCATCGACTGGATCGCGGCCTACACATTGAGCCCACCCGGCGACGTGCTGGCGATGGCGCTACGGGTGAACGCCCTGCGGCCGGACCAGCCGATGCTCGGCTGGCGCATGGCCGACCCGCTGCCCGAGATCCGGCTGACGGCGCAGCGGGCGGCGGTGCTGGCTGAACTCGCGCGCCTGCAACCACGCACCGGGCCTGAATTGGCGCGTGCCGCCGGAGTCTCCGGCGGCGTGGTGCGCGCGATGGCCGATGCCGGGCTGCTGCTGCCGGCCCCGTTGCCGATACTGCCAGGATTTCATCCGCCCGATGCGGCGCGGGCAGGGCCGGTGCTGTCGGGCGATCAGGAAGGCGCCGCCGCCGCCTTGCGGGCTTTGGTGGCGGCGCATGCGTTTTCCGTCACCCTGCTCGAAGGCGTCACCGGCTCGGGCAAGACGGAGGTCTATCACGAGGCGATCGCCGCCTGCCTGCGCGCCGGGCGGCAGGCGCTTGTTCTTCTTCCGGAAATCGCGCTGTCGTCGCAATGGCTCGACCGGTTCGCCGCCCGCTTCGGCACGCCGCCGGCGGTCTGGCATTCCGATCTTTCCAGCCGCACCCGCCGGCTGACCTGGCGGGCCGTGCAGTCCGGCGAGGCCACGGTGGTGGTGGGCGCACGCTCGGCCCTGTTCCTGCCGTTCCCCGACCTTGGCCTGGTGGTGATCGACGAGGAGCACGAGACGGCGTTCAAGCAGGAGGACGGCGTGGTCTATCACGCCCGCGACATGGCCATCGTACGTGCCCGGCTGTGCGAAGCCGCCTGCATCCTGGCGTCCGCCACACCCAGCCTGGAGACGGTCTCGAACGTCGAGGCCGGGCGTTACCGCCGCCTGCACCTGCCGTCCCGCCACGGCGGCGCCGCGATGCCTGAGATCGTGCTGGTCGATCTGCGCGATCACCCCCCCGAACGCGGCGACTTCATCTCGCCGCCGCTGATCGCAGGCGTTCAGGACGCGTTTGCCCGGGGCGAGCAGGCGATGCTGTTCCTCAACCGTCGTGGCTACGCGCCGCTCACCTTGTGTCGCCGTTGCGGGCATCGCTGCCAATGCCCGAACTGCACCGCCTGGCTGGTGGAGCATCGCGCCCGCCGGCAGCTGCAGTGCCATCACTGCGGCCATGTCGAGCCGATCCCCGCGCTCTGCCCGGTGTGCAGCGCCGAAAACAGCCTCACCGCCATCGGCCCCGGGGTGGAACGCATCACCGAGGAGGCGATGCGGCATTTCCCGGAGGCCCGCACCCTGGTCATGGCCAGCGACACCTTGCCCGGACCGGCCTCGGCCGCCGAGGCGGCGCGGGCCATCGAATCTCGCAAAATCGATCTGGTCATCGGCACCCAGATCGTCGCCAAGGGCTGGCATTTCCCGCATCTGACCCTGGTGGGCGTGATCGACGCCGATCTTGGCCTGGCCGGCGGCGACCTGCGCGCCGCCGAACGCACCGTGCAGCTTCTGCACCAGGTGTCCGGCCGGGCCGGGCGGGCAGAGGCGCCGGGCCGCGTGCTGCTGCAGACCTTCACGCCCGAGCATCCGGTGATGCAGGCGCTGAAGGGGGGCGATCTCGCGGCGTTCATGGAAAGCGAGGCGGCGCAGCGCCGGCCCGGCCATTGGCCGCCGTTCGGGCGCCTGGCGGCACTGATCGTCAGTGCCGACACGGCCGAGGCCGCCGATGCCGCTGCGCGGGAGCTTGGCCGCGCGGCGCCGCATGGCGATGGAATGCTGGTGCTTGGCCCTGCCCCCGCACCGATGGCGATCCTGCGTGGCCGGCACCGCCGCCGGCTGCTGCTCAAAACCCGCCGTGATATCGCCGTGCAGCCCATCATGCGCGCCTGGCTGGCACAGGTGTCCACCGGCGGCTCGGTGCGGGTGGATGTCGACATCGACCCGATCAGCTTCCTGTAAGCTCGGGCCATGGCGGCGCGGGGGAACAACTTCGTTGCGGCAAGGTTGGACGATCAGTCTTGCACCTGAGGCGCCATGCCACTCGATCCCATTCCTGTTGCCGCCAGCACCGTCGTCCGCCGCTTCGCCGTCGTGGTCAATCACAGCGCCGGCGCACTAATGGGACGCGAGGATGTGCTGGAGGCGATGCAGCAGGCCTTTGCACAGCACGACGTGATTGCCGAATTCGTGCCGGTGGAGGCCGGCGACCTGCCCGCCCGCGTGGCCATGGCGCGCGACGCGGGGGCGGACGCGGTGGTGGTCGTGGGTGGCGACGGCAGCATCGCCTGTGCCGCGCAGGTCCTGGTGGGCAGCGACACGCCGCTGGGCATCCTGCCTTCGGGCACCATGAACGTGCTGGCGCGCGACCTGAAAATCCCAATCGGAGATCTTTCGGCGGCGATCGGGGTGCTGGCCGCGTTCCATCCCCGCGCCATCGATGTGGGCGAGGTGAATGGACGGGTCTTCCTGTGTGGTTCCATGGTGGGCCTGCCAACGGTGCTCGGCCAGGTGCGGGAGTCCGGGCGTGGGAAGTCGTTTTGGCGCAGTTGGGGCCGCTATGTGGGGGCCGCGTTGCGGATGTTGCGCACCTACCGGCCGCTGCGGCTTGGCCTGCATACTGAGGGGCGAGACTGGAAGGTGCGCACGCCGGCGCTGCTGATCACGCCCAATGCCCTCGCGGATAGCGTCACCCGCCAGATGGGCCGCACGCAGCTCGATGGTGGCAGGCTTGCGGCCTATGTCTTCGCGCGGCTGAAGCTGATGGACGCGGTGCGGATCGGCGTGCCGGCGATGCTGGGCCGCTGGACGGGAGACGAGGTGGTGGAGGAGTTGAGCTTGACGGAGCTGACAATCACCGGGCATCGGCCATCGATGCGGGTGATGAACGATGGCGAGGCCATGCTGCTGGCCATGCCGCTGCGCTACACCATCCGACCGCGCGCCCTGCTTGTGCTGGTGCCGGCACCATGACCCGCATCGCTCACCTGACCGATCTGCATTTCGGTGCCGAGGACCCCGCGGTGGTGGAGGCGCTGGTGGCCGACCTCAACCGCGATCCGCCCGATCTGGTGGCGATCAGCGGCGACCTCACGCAAGGCGGCCACCACCGCGAATTCCGCGAGGCGCGGGCGTTCATGGACCGGCTTCGTGCCCCTACCCTGACGGTGCCGGGCAACCACGACATCACGCCCTACAATCTATGGGAGCGGTTCACCAACCCCTATGCGCGTTGGCACCAGGAGGTGCGCACCCCGACCGAGCCGGACTGGGCCGACGACACCGTGGCGGTGCTGGGCCTGAACACCGCGCGTCGGGCCGGCTGGCACTGGGACTGGTCGCGCGGCCGTGTCACCAGCAAGCGGCTCGACCGCCTCGTTGCCCGGCTGAACGATGTCCCTGAAGACCTTGTGCGCGTGGTGGTGGCGCACCACCCGTTGCTGCCGCCTGAAACCGAGCCGGAAACCCAGGTGGCCGGCGGCGCGTCTCGCGCGCTGGAGGCGTTCGCGGCACATGGCGTGGCCCTGGTGCTCGCCGGCCATCTGCATCGCGGTTATGTCCGGCTCGCGGCGGTGGGCGGCGGGCCGCCTTTGGTGGTGCAGGGTAGCACCGCCACCTCGGTGCGGCTGCGCGGCGAGCCGAACGCATACAACCACATTTCCATCACACGCGGTGAACCGATTGCCATCGAGGTGCGGATCTGGGATGGCACGCGCTGGCGCACCCGTCTGTCCGGTGCGGCCGACCCGGCAACTTTGGCGGGCGAGCAGACCGGCGCTGCGGTGACGATCACCCATGCCGATGATCCCACGGCATGACGATCCCAGACAGCGTTCTGCAGGATCTCGCCCCGCTTCCCTATCATGTGCTGCGGCCGCAGATCCACGACGGGGACCTGATGCTGTGCTCCGCCCACGATCTCGGCTCACGCGCGATCCGCTGGGCGACGCGCAGCATCTGGAGCCATGTGGCGATCGCCTTTCGCCTGGAGGCGCTGGATCGTGTGCTGGTCCTGGAAGCCGTGCAGAAGATCGGCGTACGTGCGGTGCCGCTTTCCGATTTCATCGCCCGCACCAGCAGCGGCACGCATCCGTATCCCGGCCGGATCGTCATCGCCCGGCATCGCGACGCCGCGCGTGCCGCGGATGGCGTGGGGCTGATGCCGCAAATGCAGCGCTTTGCGTTCGACCGCCTGGGCGCGAAATTCTCCAACACCGAGAACGTCAAGATCGCGCTGCGCATCGCACTCGGGCGACTTGCCCGGCGCACGCCAGATCACCTGGCAGCGGACGACGGCTACATCTGCTCGGAGTATGTGGCCGGCTGCTACGCGAGCGTAGGGCTTCACATTCACTGGGACGGCCGCGGCTTCATCGCGCCGTCCAATATCGCCCGCGATCCGAATGTTGAGGCAGTGGCGCAGATCCGGACCGAGGACATAAAGGGTCACAGGCGGTAGAAGCGTTTCCGGCCCGTTTCAGGCGCATGGCAGGCCGACCAGCCGTTGCGCCGCAAAAAACTCCATGCTAGACGCCGCGTCGTCGGTGAAAAGTCACGTGACAGACGCTCTCTCCCACGATCCCGCACTGTTCAGTGCCGCGATCAAGCAGACGGAATAGCACTCTTGGCCTCTGGCGCGTCGACGGTTTCCAGCGGCGGTGGGCTCACGGACCGGTATGCCACCGCTCTGTATTCCCTCGCCAGTGACCAGAACTCCCTTGACCTCGTGGTCGACCAGATGGACGGCCTCGGCCGCCTGATCGACGAAAGCCCAATGCTGCGCCGGCTGCTCGGCAGCCCGTTGATCGACGTGAACAGCGCCAAGAAGGCGATGCATGCCGCGTTGGTCGACCAGGGCTTCAGCAAGATTATCACTGATTTCGTGGGTGTGGTGACGGCAAACCGTCGCCTGTCCGCGCTGCGCGCCATCGTGACGGCCTTCGCCGCCCTGGTCGCCCAGAAGCGCGGCATCGTCATGGCCGATGTCACGTCCGCACACCCACTCAGCGACGTGCAGGAGCAACAGCTTCGCGCCCGCCTGATCGAGGCTGGCTACGGCCAGGTCAACATCGCCAAGCGCGTTGACGAAAGCATTCTTGGCGGGCTGATCGTGAAGATCGGCGCCCGCCTCTATGACACCAGCATAAAGAGCCGTCTGCAGCGCCTGCAGTACGCCATGAAGGGAGCCGCGTGATGGAAATCCGTCCTGCCGAGATTTCGGAAATCCTCAAGAAGCAGATTGCGTCCTTCGACACCGAAGCGAACGTGTCTGAGACCGGCCAGGTGCTCTCTGTCGGGGACGGCATTGCCCGCATCTTTGGCCTGCAGAACGTCATGGCCGGCGAACTGGTCGAGTTTCCGTCCGCCGGCCTCAAGGGCATGGCGCTGAACCTTGAGACCGACAACGTCGGCGTGGTGATTTTCGGGGATGACCGCGCCATCCGCGAGGGCGACACCGTCAGCCGCACCGGAACGATTGTCGACGTCCCTGTTGGCCGTGGCCTGCTCGGCCGCGTGGTTGATGGCCTGGGCAACCCGATCGACGGCAAGGGCCCGATCGTGGGCGAGCGCATGCGCGTCGAGGTGAAGGCGCCGGGTATCATTCCGCGCAAATCCGTGCACGAGCCGATGCAGACCGGCATCAAGGCGATCGACGCCCTGATCCCGATCGGCCGCGGCCAGCGCGAACTGATCATCGGTGACCGCCAGACCGGTAAGACCGCCGTCATCATCGACACTATCATCAACCAGCGCGAGGCGCACAAACACGACGACGAGGGCAAGAAGCTTTATTGCATCTACGTCGCCATCGGCCAGAAGCGCTCCACCGTCGCCCAGCTGGTCAAGACCCTCGAAGAGCAGGGCGCGATGGAATACTCCATCATCGTGGCCGCAACGGCTTCGGACCCGGCACCGATGCAGTTCCTGGCACCTTACACCGGCTGCACCATGGGTGAATTCTTCCGCGACAGTGGGTCGCATGCAGTCATTTTCTATGACGACCTGTCCAAGCAGGCCGTGGCCTACCGCCAGATGTCCCTGCTGCTGCGCCGTCCGCCAGGGCGCGAGGCCTATCCGGGCGACGTGTTCTACGTCCACTCCCGCCTGCTCGAGCGTGCCGCGAAGATGTCCGACGCCATGGGCGCCGGCTCGCTGACCGCTTTGCCCGTCATCGAGACGCAGGGCGGCGACGTGTCCGCCTACATCCCGACCAACGTGATCTCGATCACCGACGGCCAGATCTTCCTGGAGACCGAGCTGTTCTTCAAAGGCATCCGCCCGGCCGTGAACGTCGGCATCTCGGTGTCTCGCGTGGGCTCCGCCGCCCAGTTGAAGTCGATGAAGCAGGTTGCCGGCCGCATCAAGCTGGAGCTGGCGCAATATCGCGAAATGGCGGCGTTCGCGCAGTTCGCCTCGGACCTCGACGCCTCCACCCAGAAGTTGCTGGCACGTGGCGCGCGCCTGACGGAGCTGCTGAAGCAGCCGCAGTTCAAGCCGGTGCCGATCGAAGAGCAGGTCTTGGTGCTGTTCGCCGGCGTGCGCGGCTATCTGGACGCGCATCCGGTGTCCAGCGTGGGCAAGTTCGAACGCAACATGCTGGCCGAGTTGTACGCGGCGCACCCGGGCATCGTCGCTTCGGTGAAGAACGACCAGCAGATCAAGCCAGACGTGGAAAAGCAGTTGATCGCCTTCCTCGACGGCTTCTCCAAGTCGTTCGCCTGATCGCAGGGGTTCACCAATGCCCAGCTTGAAGATCCTGCGCGTACGGATCAATTCCGTGAAGTCGACGCAGAAGATCACGTCGGCCATGAAGATGGTCGCGGCATCGAAGCTGCGTCGTGCGCAGAGCCAAGCCGAGGCGGCCCGTCCCTATGCCCAGCGCATGGAGCGGATGCTGGCCTCGCTCGGCGCGTCGGTGGCCGGCAGCCCCACGGCACCGCGCATGCTGGCGGGCACCGGCAGCGACAAGCGTAATCTGCTGATTGTTGTCACTGCCGATCGTGGCCTCGCGGGCGCGTTCAACACCAACGTGGGCCGCCTGGCGCGAAACGTGACGCGAAGGATGGAGGGCGAAGGCAAAACCGTTAACATTCTGACGGTTGGCCGCAAGGGACGCGACTATCTGCGCCGCGAGATGGCCAGCAATCTGTTGGGTGACGGCATATCGTATGCCGGCCGCAAATCCATTGGCTTTGCCGACGCACAGGACATCGCCCTGAACGTGACCGCCATGCTCGATGCCAACGAGTTCGACGTTGCCACCGTGATCTACAATCGCTTTGGCTCGGTGATCGCGCAGATCCCGACCGAAATGCAGATCATCCCAGCCCCGCTGCCGAAGACGGATCTCGGCATCGAAGCGCCCCCCGGTGGCGCGATGGCCATCTATGAATACGAACCCGACGAGGAAGAGCTGCTGGCGAAGCTGCTGCCACAGAACCTCGCGATCCAGCTTTACCGCGCGCTGCTCGAATCGGCCGCCGGCGAGCATGGCGCGCGGATGACCTCGATGGACAACGCCACGCGCAATGCGGGCGACATGATCAAGCGGCTGTCGCAGACCTATAACCGGGCGCGCCAGGCGAACATCACCAAGGAACTGATCGAGATCATCTCGGGCGCCGAAGCCCTTTGATCCGTCGCGAAATTTAGGAGTCGATTATGGCCAGCAACAATGTCGGGCGCGTCACGCAGATCCTCGGCGCCGTCGTGGACGTGCAGTTCGATGGCGAGCTGCCGTTCATCCAGAACGCGCTGATCACCCAGCTCAACGGCAACAAGCTGGTGCTTGAAGTCGCCCAGGAACTGGGCGAGCGCACCGTGCGCTGCATCGCGATGGACGCCACCGAAGGCATGGTTCGCGGCCAGGAAGTCGTCGACACAGGTGCTCCGATCTCGGTGCCCGTTGGCCCCGAGACACTGGGCCGCATCTTGAACGTCATCGGCGAGCCGATCGACGAGAAGGGCCCGGTCGGCGAGAAGATGCGCTACCCCATCCATCGCGCCGCGCCGTCGTTCGAAGAGCAGAGCACGTCGGCTGAAATTCTCGTCACCGGCATCAAGGTGGTCGACCTGCTCGCCCCTTACGCAAAGGGCGGAAAGGTTGGCCTGTTTGGTGGCGCCGGCGTGGGCAAGACCGTGCTCATTCAGGAATTGATCAACAACATCGCCAAGGCGCATGGCGGCGTGTCGGTGTTCGCAGGCGTCGGTGAGCGCACCCGCGAAGGCAACGACCTCTATCACGAGATGATCGACGCCGGCGTTATCAAGATCAACGAAGACGGCTCCACCACCGGCTCCAAGGTGGCACTTGTGTATGGCCAAATGAACGAGCCGCCGGGCGCCCGCGCCCGCGTGGCACTTTCGGGGCTCTCGCTCGCCGAATACTTCCGCGATGAAGAAGGCCAGGACGTGCTGTTCTTCGTGGACAACATTTTCCGCTTCACGCAGGCCGGCGCCGAAGTGTCCGCGCTGCTGGGCCGCATCCCCTCGGCCGTGGGCTATCAGCCGACCTTGTCCACCGACATGGGCGCGCTGCAGGAGCGCATCACCTCCACGAACAAGGGGTCGATCACTTCGGTGCAGGCCATCTACGTGCCGGCCGACGACCTGACCGACCCGGCGCCCGCCACCTCGTTCGCCCATTTGGATGCAACAACGGTGCTGTCCCGCCAGATCGCCGAACTCGGCATCTACCCGGCTGTGGACCCGCTAGACTCCACCTCGCGCTCGATGGATCCGCGCATCGTCGGCGAGGAGCACTACCAGGTCGCCCGCGACGTTCAGCGCGTTCTGCAAACCTATAAGTCGCTGCAGGACATCATCGCCATTCTCGGCAAGGACGAGCTCTCCGAAGAGGACAAGCTGGTCGTCGCCCGGGCCCGCAAGATCCAGCGTTTCCTGAGCCAGCCCTTCCACGTGGCGGAAGTGTTCACCGGCTTCCCGGGCGTGCTGGTGTCGGTGGCCGACACGGTGCGCGGCTTCAAGGGCATCGTTGCAGGCGAATACGACCATCTTCCGGAAAACGCCTTCTACATGGTGGGCACCATCGAAGACGCCGTGAAGAAGGCCGAATCGATGAAGACCGCAGCGTAAGGAAGCACCATGCCTTTCGATCTGGAGATCGTGAGCCCAGAAAAGCTGCTGTTGTCCAAGCCCGTGGACATGGTGGTTATTCCTGCGGCGGAAGGTGAGATCGGCGTTCTGGTCAATCATGCGCCGATGATCGTTTTGCTGCGTGGCGGGACGATCCGGCTGTACCAGGGTACAGCGGTCACCGAGCAGCTCTACGTCTCCGGTGGCTTCGCTGAAATCACGCCGACGCGGGTGACGGTGCTGGCCAACGAGGCAACCGAGGTTTCGGGCCTAAGCCGTGCGGATGGGCAGGCGCGTCTATCCGCCGCCGAGGCCGACTACGCGGCTGCGAGCAAAACCGACATACCGGCGCTCGACGCCGCCATGGAGCGGATGCAGGCGGCCCGTGCGATGATCGAGGCCGCTCCTGCCGGCTAACATGTGATGCGTAGGATTTGGCTGGTGACATGGCTGCTTTTAGCCGCGGCACCAGCAAAAGCCGCGCCAATTGATCTTGCCGGCATCAACGCGATGCTGGACCTCGCTCAATCCCGCGTGAGCCAGACGCTTGTCGATCTCGGCGGTGATACAACCCGGTTTCCGCGCGCCCATGGCGAGGCTGGGCCCTGGAAGACCGTGGGCCCAGACGACTGGACCAGCGGATTCTTTCCCGGCACGCTGTGGCTGCTGTATCAGGCCACTGGCGAGGTGCGCTGGCGAGAAGCCGCCTGGCGATGGACCACGCCGCTCGCATCGCAGGCATTGCGCACGAACACGCATGATCTTGGCTTCATGATCGGCCTGAGCTTTGGCAATGCGGTAAGGCTGACGGGCGATGAAGCCAGCAAGAACGTGGTATGCCAGGCCGCCGCGTCACTGGCGCAGCGCTACAGCCCCGTCACCCATGCGATGCGCAGCTTCGACGAGTGGCACTGGCAGTTCGCCATCATTATCGACAGCCTGATGAACCTGGGCCCGTGGCTCTGGGGTGCGGCGAACGGTGGCGATCCCGCTTGGCGTGACATGGCGGTGGCACACGGGCGAACGGTGCTGGCAAGCCTGATGCGGGCAGATGGCAGCACGTTCCACCTCGCCGACCTCTACTCCAGGACCGGCGGTATCCGGCGCCAGGAAACCTATCAAGGCTACGCCAACAGTTCGGTCTGGTCGCGCGGGCAGGCCTGGGCAATGCACGGCTTTGCCTCGCTTTATCAGGCCACTGGCGAAGCCGTGTTCCTCGATGCGGCCATGCGTGCGTCGGACGCGTTTCTGGCGCGGCTGCCGGAAGACCAGGTGCCTTACTGGGATTTCGATGCCCCCATCAATGCCACCACGCCGCGCGACAGTTCTGCCGGCGCCATCGCCGCCTCGGCCTTGGAGATGCTCTGCACCCAGGCGCCGCTTCCGGCCAAAGCGCGTTATTGCGATGCTGGGCTGCGTCTGCTGGGCGCGCTCGCCACCGATCGGTATCTTGCGCCTGCAGGCAGCGCCGCCATCCTACGCCATGGCACAGGGCCGGATAGCGAGATCGACACGGCGCTGATTTATGGTGATTTCTATTTTGTCGAGGCGCTGCTGCGCGCTCGCGATGTCTTGGCCCGTAATTAACCTTACTCGCATGGCGGCCCGCCGACCGTCATGGTCCGCAGCCAGACACAGCGGGTAGTGAGCTTATGCTGAATATTGTGGTGCCGATGGCCGGAAGCGGCAGCCGGTTTGCCCAGGCTGGGTATCGCCTGCCCAAGCCACTGATCGAACTGCACGGCGTGCCGATGATCCGTGTGGTGATCGACAACATTCGCCCCACGCGCCCGCATCGCTTCATCTTCATCTGCCAAGGCGCGCATGACGAGGCGTTCGCGCTGCGCCACCGCCTGGCCGAATGGGCGCCGGGCTGCGCGGTGCTGCTGCTGGAGTGTTTGACCGAAGGCGCCGCCTGCACCGTGCTCCAGGCATCCGGTCTGATCGATTCCGACGCGCCGCTGATGATCGCCAACAGCGATCAATTCGTGGATGTCGCCATCGACGACTATCTGGCCGCGTTCGATGCGTCCGGCCAGGACGGCATGATCATGACGATGCCGTCGCGCGACCCGAAATGGTCCTTCGCCGCGGTGGGCGCTGATGGACTCGTCACAGGCGTCGTAGAGAAGCAGCCGGTGTCCGATCACGCCACCGTCGGGATCTATAATTTTTTGCGCGGTGCGGATTTCGTCACCGCCGCGCACCGCATGATCGCCAGCGGCGACCGCACTCTTGGCGAATTCTACCTGGCGCCCGTCTACAATCACATGATCGCGGCGGGTCTTCGCATCGGAATCCATGAGATCGCAGAGGCTCATATGCACGGCCTTGGAACGCCCGCCGATCTCGAGGCATTCCTTTCTGCCGGACCCGGTCCGGATCTTCTGGACCGTCGCGCGTGATCATTCTCAGCCATCGTGGCTGCTGGACCGATATCGGCGAGAAGAACCGCGCCGGTGCCTTTTCCCGATCTTTCGATCTCGGCTTCGGCACTGAGACGGATATTCGCGAGCGGGCTGGCGATTTGGTGCTGTCGCACGATACCGCAGGCAAAGACGCCCTGCGGTTGGCCGACATGCTGGATCTTTTAGGCCGCCGGGATCTGCCGCTGGCGCTGAACATCAAGTCCGACGGGCTGGCCCGCGCGCTGCAATCGCAGATGCGCGCCCGTGGCCTGTCGCAATGGTTCACCTTCGACATGTCCGTGCCCGAGGCGGTGGTGCAGATTCGCCTGGGCATGCCGGTGTTCACGCGGGCCAGTGAATACGAGCGCCAGCCGGTGCTCTACGACCAGGCGCTGGGGGTGTGGCTCGATGCCTTCGTGTCCGAATGGTATAGCGCGGCCGACATCAACGGATTCCTGCAGGAC
>JBBROR010000057.1:0-13879 GCA_038229175.1 Acetobacterales bacterium
CGCGTATCCGTGAAGCTGGCGCTTTTAAGGTCGAACGGCACCACCGCATACAGCGCGAGCAGCCCCGCGACGGCGAACCGCGCCCGCGGTGCAATAGCCACGCGCCCCGTGGCAAGGCCAAGCCCGATGCCACCAAAGATCGCCACCGTCGTCACGATATCCAAAGTCCAGTTGTAGTTCAGGAACACGGCGGCAAACTGCTCCAGCTTCAGCCGCCAGGGCATGAAGTCGATCGCTGTCGGCAGATCGCGCAGATCGGTCATGAGAGACAGCAGCAGCGGCACCGTCACCGCAGGCAGGAGTGCCAAGGCCCGACGCACCACACGCCGCTCCTCTATCATTGCGGACAGTTCCGCACTGCCGATCAGCACCAGAAAAAAGCCCACCCCACTCAGATGACAGAAGAACAAAACGGCAGACAGCACGGCCGAGGCCGCAATGGTGGCTGCCGGATACCGCTCCCGCCACAGCAGCCATCCGGCCGCCGCCAGCATCGCAAGCCCGCTTGCGATTTGCCAGTTGAGGAAGCCCAGCAGAAACGTGAGACTGTAGGCCGCCAGCGCCCCACCTAACGGCCAGGGCGAAACCCTGCCGAAATACGCACGATGCAGTGCAATCACGCCCCCCAGATTCAGCAGCAGCATGAAGGCCAGCAGCAGGCGGCCCGCGAAATGTACCGGCAGGATCGCTATCATCGGCGGGCCGATGAGATCGATCGCCAGGTTGGGTATGATCGTCCACCGCGGCACGAAGATCGGCCCCAGCACCGGATCGTCAGGCCCCGCCGCCAGCAATACCAGCCGGGCCAGATGGTTGGGATAATCCAGGATCGGCGGCACGTCGGCGATCAGCAATGGCGCCAGAAGTGCGCAACAGATCGCAGACACCGTCCACCACCACAGCTTCGCCTGGCTCATGGCTTACGTATCACGGCCAAGGGTGATACGCGGGCGGTGGACAAAATTTGGATCTGGGTGATGAGCGATTTCTCCGCCGATTGGCTGCATCTGCGAGAGCCTGTGGATCTGCGTTCGCGCAACGCCGATCTTGCCGCCAGACTGCGGGCAGTCTTTGCCACACATTCGCATGTTCGTGTGATCGATCTCGGCTGCGGCACCGGTGCCAACCTGCGCGCCACGGCACATCTGCTGGGGCCCAAGATCGGCTCGGTGCAGGAGTGGCTCCTGGTCGACCACAACCCGGCCTTGCTCTCACGGGCCGCGATCGTGCTTGCCGCGTGGGCCGATACAGCGACCACGCATGGCAATGATCTGAGACTGTTAAAATCTGGAATGACCATAACCGTGCGGTTCCGCGAGGCAGATCTCATGCACGAACTCGACGACATCCTGGACGCTGGCGTGGATCTGCTGACGGCGTCCGCATTCTTCGACCTCGCCTCCCCTGAGTTCATCCGAATTGCCGCAGCCGGCGCCGCGCGCCATAAGGCCGCCTTCTATACAGTGCTGACCTTCAACGGAGCTCAAAGCTGGGTGCCGGTCCATGAAGCGGACGATAAAATCAACGAAGCCTTCAATGCTCATCAGCAAGGCGACAAGGGTTTAGGCGCAGCTTCTGGCGGAGCGGCGCCTGAGTATCTCAGCCAGGCGTTCAAGACCCTGTGCTACAATGTCGTGGCCGGTGACAGCCCGTGGCATGTCGGCGAGAACGACCAAGACCTCGCCAGACAGCTCAACGACGGTGTCGCAGCCGCTGCATTGGAAACAGGACGTGTCGACGCCGCAGTGATCTCCGCATGGCAAACGACCCCGCGCAAAGGCGTATGCGTCGGTCACACCGACACGCTCGCCCTGCCGCCAGACTGATGATCATTCGCCCGTGGTGTTGCGCGCGCCGGGAAGCATCCGGCTGAGAACCCCGTCCTGACGGACGAACCGGTGATAAATTGCCGCCGAGATGTGGATGCAAACCAGCACGAGCAGCCCGTAGGCGATCGCGCCATGCCAGGCAAATACCACCTTGGCCAACTTCTCATTCGGTGTGAGAAACGTCGGAAGCGCGAACAGCCCGAACACGTCCAGCGCCGGGTAAAGCTGCACGCCCACCCAGCCCAGCACCGGCACCACGATCAGCAACGCATACATCAGCGCATGATTGGTGTTGCCGGCGACCGCCTGCCATTTCTCAAGACCTGGCGCATCGCCCGGACGGCCGTGGACCAGGCGATACAGCAGCCGCGCGGACAACAGCACCAACAACGTTGCACCGATAAGTTTGTGCCCGCTGTAAAGCGCTTCCGTTGTGCCGTCCCACAGATCCAACCAATTGCCACGGACATCCATGGCAATCCCAAGCGCAATCTGAACCCCGATGAAACCCGCACTCCACCAATGAAACCGGCGGGCAGTACGGCTGTAGATCAGCTGCGATCCGATCGACACTGTTTGGCTCCCCCAAGGATATCAGAAGCCTTTATGTCGTTGCAGGCATGGATCCGGCAAGATGTCCTTCATCTCGCTTCGCCCAGGTTGGCCAACACAGCGACGGTGCTGCTTGCAAGGGGGGTTAGTGGTGATTTTGTGGGCCAAATTTCTTGACGCTCCGGTAGCAAGCGTCAGGTTTGGACCACTTGGCTGTGTTGATTTTGGGTAGAGTCAAAATCAACACGCTCTAACCTTTGTTTCATCGATCATGATGCGTTTGGGTGAAGCGACCCAAACGCATCATGATCGAGCCATGCGGAACATGCGCCCCAAAGATTGCTCTACGGCAACAACGGCGCCGAATTCGCGAAGAGCCGATCGATCGGGTCCCACACATAGGCAACCTGCACCAAGGTCGCCCCCGCCCAACCCACGGTTTTTTCCAACGCCTGACGCCCCCCGAGACGGCCGTAGAAGAACCGCGACGGATTGTCTCGAAGCACCCACAGAAATACCGACCCGCAGCCAAGCCCAGCCAGATGCGCCGCCGCGCGGGCCATCAGCTTTCGCCCGCAGCCCTGGTCACGGAAATCGTCGAGCACGTAAAGAGTCTGGATCTCACCTTCGGCCGGTGCGGACCCATGCGCACGGCCGGTGGTGGTGAAGCCCACCACCGCAGGCGGCGACCCGCCGATGGCCACGAAAACACCGGCTTCGGCCCGAATGGCCGCGGCGTAGTGAGCCGCCTCCTTGCGCTCTGACAGCCGCGCCAGATACGCCTCCGGCAGAATGCCCGGATACGTGCTGCGCCATGTGGACACATGCACCGCGCCGATCGCTGCGGCATCCGACGGCATGGCCCGCCTGATGGCGATCGGGTTCACTTGATGCGTTCGAGCACCGCGGTGAAGAAGCCGTCGGTGTGATGCGTGCGCGGTGTCAGCGAGAGATAAGGCCCCTGGCCCGGCACCGGTGTGGGAAGCGTCCAGGCCTCCGCCAGCGGCACAAGTCGGAAACCTTCGTGCGCTGTGAGAAAAGTCTCGATCTGGCGCTCGTTCTCCTCCAGCAGCACCGAGCAGGTGGCATAGACGAGCCGTCCACCCAGCTTGACCAGGCGGGCGGCGGTGTCGAGGATCATGGCCTGCTTCGGTGCCAACTCCTCCAGGTCGATCGGCATAAGCCGGCCGCGGGCGTCGGGGTTGCGCCGCCAGGTCCCGGTGCCGGTGCAGGGCGCATCGACCAGCACGCGGTCGAACGTGCCGGCACGGCGCTTCGCCCATTTGTCACCGGGCTCCACCAGATGCCGCTCCACATTGTGCACGCCGGCGCGACGCAGGCGGCGGACGGCGCCGTCGAGACGGTGCTCAGAGACGTCGCAGGCGGCGATATGACCGCGATTGTCCATCGTCATGGCCAGTGCAAGCGTCTTGCCGCCGGCGCCGGCGCACCAATCCACCACGCGCATTTCGGGCTTGGCGCCGACCATGGCGGCGACGAGCTGGCTGCCTTCGTCCTGGATCTCCACCAGGCCGCTTTGGAAGGCGGGGCCGGTTGAGACGGGCCTGCGGCCTTCGATGCGCAGGCCCCAGGGCGAGATGGGCGTCGGCTTGGCCTCGATGCCCTCAGCCGCCAGAGCCGCGATGGCTTCCTCGACGGTGCCGCGCAACAGGTTCACCCGCAGATCGAGCGTCGCCGGCTTGTCCATCGCCAGCATTTCCGTCTTCAACCACTTGCCGAACCGCGCCTTCAGATGCGGCACAAGCCAATCCGGCACTTCAAGCTCCACCGCGTCCGGCATTTCCGGATGTTCCAGCGTGTGGCCTTCGAGCCTGGACAGCGCGTCACGTTCGGCCGGGTTCAGCGGCGTCGGCCCGAACTGACCGCCCGAATAATTCTGTACCACGCCAGACAGCAGCCAGCCCTCCGTCAGCAGCGACGCGGCCGCCAGCATGCGCGGATTGACCTTCATTTCCACCCGCTCCAGCCACCACGAAAGGCGGCGGCGCGTGCGCAGGATGGTCCACACCCGTTCGGATACCGAGCGCCGATCGCCCGAGCCAATGAAGCGGCGCTGGCGGAAATAATCGTTGGCGATGGCATCGGCCGGCTTGCGAGGGGCGGCATCGATGGCGGCAATCAGCTCGATGGCGGAGGAGATCCGCGCAGATGCAATCACGTGAGAACCGCCGGGAGAGAGGTGAGGTTGAAAACTTCGGTGGCGTGGGCACGCAGGTCATATTCGTCGGGTTGGCCGGAGCGGTTTACCCAGATGACGCGAAACCCGTTGGCATGGGCACCAAACGCGTCCCATGCGTTGGACGACACGAACACCAGCTTTGACACGTCGCCACCGAAACGCTTGATCGCGAGGTCGTACACCCGATGGTCCGGCTTAAAAGCGCCCACCTGTTCCACGCTCAGCACGGCATCCAAAAGCGTGTCGATGCCGGCGGCGGCCACACCCTGTTCCAGCATGGCTGGCTCGCCGTTGGACAGGATGGCGGTAGCAATGCCCTGCCCGCGAAGCGCCTGCAGCATGTCCGGCACTTCAGGATAGGCAGCGAGCGCCCGATAGGCGTACTTCAGATCGGCCAGCAGAGGTTCGTCGCGAATACCGGCGCGCTCAGCCACGAAGTGCAGCGCGGCATCGGTCAACTGGGCGAAATTGCGGTGATGCGCAGCGCCGGTGAGGCTGCGGACCCAACTGTATTCAAGCTGCTTGTTGCGCCAGTCCGCGCTCAGCCCCTCCCAGCCATCCCCCAGCCGCGCGGCATGGCGCTGCATGGCCGAATGAACGTCCAGCAGCGTGCCGTAGGCATCGAAAACGACTGCGACAGGGGGAGAGCCAGGGGGCGTGCCGAGGGTCGTGCCAGGGCGCGTGCCAGGGTGTTCCATCAGCCTTCCTGGCGATAATTCGGCGCTTCGCGGGTGATCGCCACGTCGTGCACATGGCTTTCGCGCAAGCCGGCGCCCGTGATTCGGCGGAACCGCGCACCCTGCTGCAGGTCCTCGATGGTCGCCGAGCCGGTATAGCCCATGCCAGCCCGCAGGCCGCCGACGAGTTGGTGCAGCACTGCCGAACTGGGGCCCTTGTAGGCCACCCTGCCCTCGATGCCCTCGGGCACCAGTTTCAGCGCGTCTTTCACCTCCTGCTGGAAGTAACGATCAGCCGAGCCGCGCGCCATGGCGCCCAGGCTGCCCATGCCGCGATAGGATTTGTAGGACCGGCCCTGATACAGGAACACCTCGCCCGGGCTTTCATCGGTGCCTGCCAGAAGGCTGCCGATCATCACGCTGTCAGCCCCCGCGCCAATCGCCTTGACGATATCGCCGGAGGTCCGGATGCCACCATCGGCAATGGCCGGCACGCCATGCGCATGGCACATCGCGGCGGTTTCCATCACGGCGGTAAACTGCGGCACGCCCACGCCCGCCACAATGCGGGTGGTGCAGATGCTGCCAGGGCCGATACCGATCTTGACCGCATCGGCGCCGGCCTTGATCAGCGCCTCGGCCCCTTCAGGCGTGGCCACGTTGCCGGCGATGATCTCAACTGTGCTGCTCATGTCCTTGATCCAGCGGACCGACTTCAGCACGCCCGCGGAATGGCCGTGCGCGGTGTCGATGACGATGACATCCACTTCGGCATCGATCAGCGCGCGGGCGCGGGCATGGCCATCTTCCCCCACGCCAGTGGCCGCAGCCACCCGCAGCCGGCCCAGGCTGTCCTTGTTGGCAAGCGGATGGGTCTGCGCCTTGTCCATATCCTTGACGGTAATAAGGCCAACGCAGCGATACTGATCATCCACCACCAGCAGCTTCTCAATACGGTGCCGATGCAGCAGGCGCCGCGCCTCATCCGGCTTCACGTCGCCATCGACGGTGATGAGGTTCTCTCGGGTCATCAGCTCCTGGACGCGCACCGTGGGGTCGGTCGCAAAGCGAACGTCGCGGTTGGTGACGATGCCCACCAGGCGATTGGTGGTGCGCTCCACCACGGGAATGCCGCTGATGTGGAAGTTGGTCATCAGCGCGCGGGCATCCGCCAGTGTCTGGTCGGGATGAATGGTGACGGGGTTGATCACCATGCCCGATTCGAACTTCTTCACGCGGCGGACGTGATCAGCCTGTTCCTCGATGCTGAGGTTCTTGTGGATCACGCCGATACCGCCGTTCTGGGCCATGGCGATGGCCATGCCCGATTCCGTCACGGTGTCCATCGCAGCCGAGATTAGCGGGATGTTCAGCCAGATATTGCGCGTGAGGCGGGTGCGGGTGTCGGTACTGGCGGGCAGCACCTGCGAATAGGCCGGAACCACCAGCACGTCGTCAAAGGCCAGCGCCTCGGTAACGCGACCGCCGAACGGGTCGTGCGGGGCTGGAATATGGGACGGACGCGTCTGCGTCACGGTGGCATCAGAATGCGACGATTCCGACAGTGAAGTATCTGGGGGCGCCATGGCAGGACCTTTCCGCATGGGCCGCGCGACGCGAATGCGTCGGCAAGCCTACCTTGGCGCTCCCCCATAGTCGTATGGCCGGTTTCGCGCAAGAAAAGAGGCATGAGGACACAGCGACGCTGCTAGGCTTTGGGAACCTTATCGGCGGTCGCCTCGAAAGCCCGTGGCCACCACATACAGCTCGCTGGAACCCTTGCGGCTGGCCGGCGGCTTGGCGTGGCGGACCGTGGTGAAGCACAGCTTCATCGGCACCAGCATGTTGCCCTCCGAGCCGCCCTGGAAAACCTTGGCCACGAACGCGCCGCCGGGCGCCAGGGTCTTGATTGCGAAATCCAGCGCCAGCTCTGCCAGACCGATGATGCGCAGATGGTCGGTGGCCGTGTGCCCGGTGGTGTTGGGCGCCATGTCCGACAGCACCAGGTCGGCCGGCCCGCCCAACATGTTGGACAATCTGGCCGGCAACTCTGGATCGTTGAAGTCACCCAACAGCAGTTCGGCGCCTGCGACCGGGTCGATCGGCAGCAGATCCACGCCCACCACCCGCCCCGCCCCTCGTTTGACAGCGACCTGCGACCAGCCGCCGGGGGCGGCGCCGAGATCGACCACCTTGATACCGGGCTTGAGCAGCGCATACTTGTCGTCCAACTCGATCAGCTTGAACGCGGCGCGCGACCGCCAGCCCTGGGCCTGGGCCGCAGCCACATAAGGGTCGTTCAACTGCCGGCTCAGCCAGGCCTGCTGCGCGGTGGTGCGCTTGCCGGCATTTTTCAGCTTCACCACGAGCGATCGTGTCACACCTCGGGCCGCGGTCGGTTTCTTGGTCATTCGGGGTTCTTGATCATACACCGGTGTATCGCGTGCTGCGGCCCGATGTCACGCCGCGTCACGAGGGGGCCTGTCATCGCGCCGTGGGGTTCATCCCCGGTTCCATGGCGTGCGGATCGCCGGGCGAGGCGTTGTGCGAATGCCGTCGCGCGGCCGGTCGGCGCGTATCAATCGCATCAGCAGGCCCTCCCGCAGACCACGATCGGCCACCATGACCTCCGGCACTGCCCAGAGCGACTGGATGGCGGCAAAGATGGCGCAGCCCGGCAGCACGAAATCGGCCCGGTCCGGCCCCACGCAAGGATGCACCATGAGCCCGGCGCGGCCCATGGCGCGCAGTTCCTCGATGGCGCCAGACGCCGCCTCGCGGCTCAACACCACACCATCGACTGCAGGCCTGCTGTAATGTTTGAGCGCGAGCACGATGCCTGCCAACGTGGTGACGGTGCCGGAAGTGCCGAGCAGCCGCACTCCGCCCTGGCGGATTTCCTGACCGATGCGATGCACCTGCTCGAACGGCACAAGCCGCGCCTTTACGTCCTCGACCATGGCGGCGAATCCCTCGGGATCAAAGCCGGCGCTGCCGAACCGGTCCGCCAAGGTGACAACACCCACCGGCAAGGACACATAACCGGCCAACTCAGGCCCGTCGGCTGTCAGGCGCACCCAGACAAGTTCGGTGGACCCGCCACCAATATCGAACAGCAGTGCACGCCGGCAGCCGGTGGCCAGCAAGGGCGCGCAGCTGTCGAGCACGAGTGCTGCTTCCTCGCGCGCGGTGATGATGTCGAAATGCAGTCCGGTCTCGCGTTCCACACGCTCAAGAAAGACCGCGCCATTGCTGGCCTGGCGACAGGCCTGGGTGGCAACCGCGCGCATGCTTCGTATCGGCCGCCGTGCCAGCCGCACCGCACAGCACCGAAGCGCCTCCATGGCCCGCTCCATCGCTGCATCGCTCAGGCGGCCGCTGTGATGCAGCCCCTCACCGAGCCTGACGATCCGGCTGAAGCTGTCCACCACGCGAAACCCATCACCGGCCTGCGCGCCGATCAGCAACCGACAGTTGTTGGTTCCAAGATCAAGCGCTGCATACATCGGCGCAGAGCTTCTGCCGGCAGGCAACGCGAGCGATTCCCGCTTCGTGCTCGATGTATGTGTATCGGACGGCATTCATCGAACATCGTCGCTCCGCTACCCGTCGGCAAGAAGTTCCCACCGATTTCTTCATTTCCGCCGCATCGGATGGTTGCACCATCTTGCCCCCAATGCTAAGCCGCCGTTCCCACTTGGTGGGGGATAGTTTAGCGGTAGAACTTCCGACTCTGACTCGGAAAGCCTTGGTTCGAATCCAGGTCCCCCAGCCAATTTCGCGGCGCAGTGCGGTTTAGCTTGCGTGTATGGAGCGGTTCTGGCCTGGCCTTTGGACCGCCGCCACGCACTCTGAGTTGCTGTGCAGCGATTTCAAACAGGCGACAAGTTGGCATTCGGCGCAGATGTCGATGCATGATCCATCAGTTTCTGATCGCAATTGGCCAAGCTGGCGCGTGTGCGGTGACTGCAGGCGGGACGTTCGACCGGGGCAGCCGGCAATTTCTTCTCAGATCGATGCTGCCAGCGGCCGCCCCACCTCCGGCAGCGGGTGGTGCTCGGCGTCGATGCTCAGACGGCCCAACGACACAGGGGCCGCCACGTCTCCCAGCCCGGTGCCGCAGGCTTGGGACAAAGCGATGGCGCGTATCTTCTTCGGGACGCCATCGTTCACCGTGAGGCAGACCGCACGGGCGGCGGCGTTGGCGAAGACAAAGATGGCCGTCCCCATCTATGGCTGCGTTACCGCCTCAAGCGCGCCCTACATGAACCGCCCGACGCGGCCGGCTCACGGTTGCCTGACCTTGTCCTGCCCCGTCTTCGCCGCGTCTGGTCGGGTCGGGCCGATCTGGGTCGGGTCGACCTGGGTCGGGCCGATCTGGACCGGGCCGATCTGGGTCGGGCCGGGGTGGCGCGCCATATCGTTGCTGTGGATGCTCATGCTTTCCAGAACCTGGGACAAGGCCGCCATGGTGAAAGGCTTGCGCAGCACGGGATGCTCACGCACGTGCCGCGAAAGATCGATATCGGCGTGGCCGGTCATCAGAACAGCGCGGATGGAGGGGCGTTCGCGCCGCACCTGTTCGATCAGTTCCAGCCCGTCCATGCCAGGCATCGCATAGTCGGTAAGCAAGATGTCGATGTCGCCCTCGTCGTCCAGCAACGCCAGTGCCTCCGGTCCATCAGCCGCACGCATCGAACGGTGTCCCAGCTCGCTGAGCATTTCGGCGGTCAGGTTGCGCACGTCAACATCGTCATCCACCAGCAGCACCTTCAGCCCCACCGGTCGCGAAGTACCGTTATCGGGCCTACTCCCGATGTCCGATGCGACGGCGGCGCGCGGCAGCAGCAGCGATACGGTGGTGCCGAGCCCGACCTCGCTCGACAGCCGCACCTCGCCGCCCGACTGCGCGGCCAGGCCATGCACCTGCGACAATCCCAGGCCGGTGCCGCGGCCTTGCCGTTTGGTGGTGAAGAACGGCTCGAATGCGCGGGCGAGGACAGCCGGCGCCATGCCGTTGCCGGTGTCGCTGACCCTGATCATCACGAAATCGCCGGCGAGCCGCTCCTGCTGCACCAGCGACGTGCGCCCAGCGCCGGTGACGGCGGATGTCTCATGCTCCGTGGACTCGTTCGATACGGGAATACTGACATTGATGGTGGACAGGCGCAGTGTCCCGCCATCAGGCATCGCGTCGCGCGCGTTCAACGCCAGGTTGAGGATCGCTGATTCCACTTGGTTGGGGTCAACCAGCGCCGGCCACAACGCCGGTGCCAGACCTGTCTCCACCCGAATGTTGCGGCCCAATGTGGTGGTCAGCAAGCTGACCATGCCGAGCAAGACGGTGTTCAAATCGATCGGCACCGGCACGAGAAGCTGGCGCCGCGAGAACGACAGCAGCTTGGAGGTCAGCCGGCCGCCCCGATCGGCCGCGTGCAGCGCGCTGTCGAGCAGCCGCTGGCTCCGCTCATCCTCGGCCGGCAGCCGGTTGCGCAGGATCTCGAGCGCGCTGATGACGGCGGTCAGCAGATTGTTGAAATCATGGGCGATGCCGCCTGCCAGCTGGCCCACAGCCTGCAGCTTCTGCATCTGGTTCAGCGAGGCCTCGCTTTTCGCCTGCTGCGCCATCGACACCTGCAAGCGGTCGCGGCTTTTGACAAGCTCGTCGGTGCGCACCGCCACCCGCGCTTCCAGGGTGTCCAGCAGTTCCGCCGCCTCGAAGCGTTGGCGGGCCAGGGCTGCGGCCATCGCGTTGAACGCCAGCGCCAGCTTGCCGAATTCGGTGTGTCGGCCAGAGCTTATCTCCACGCGCGTCTCGAGATCGCCCAACGACCACTGGCGCGCAGCATCGAGCAACGCATTGGTCGGCCGCCTGACAAAGATCTGGCCCACCGCCAGGGCAAGGCCGAACGACAAAACTGTGCCGAACACCATCATAAGATCAGCCTGGCGGCCACGGTCTGCCATCATGCTGACCGTGGCCGCCGGCGACAGGCTGACGGCCACGAACAGGCCGACCGGCGGCGCGCTGATTGGAACGAAGCCGGTGGGCCGCCGGCCACCGGCCTCATCCTGGAGCAGCGATGCGCCCACCTGTGATGCATCGAGAAGACCCAGCAGCGGCGGTTCCAGCCGCATGCCCTCAAGGCCGGAAGCCGGTATGGTCGCCAGGATGATGCCGTCTCGGTCGGCGATCGTGGCTGTGGCGCCGGCTGGCAGATGCAACGCCGCGACGTGCTCGACGATCCATCGTGTGCTGATACCGATGTTGACAACGCCGCGACGCTGGTCGCGCCCGGCAAATGGCTGGCTGAATGCCACAACCGGCCCTGCCCCCGTTTTGCCCGGCATCACCACGTCGGCCTCGAAGTTGCCGCGCGCAAGGGCCATCTCGTTCTGCTGCCGCTGCTGGGCATCCACCATCGAAGGCTGCTCGGTAATGGAACAAATGACACGCGCGTTCTCGTCCACCACGCGCAGCAGATCGTAGCGCGGCATGGCGCGATTGATCGCCGCCAGCGACACGGCACAATCGCTGCTGAACTGCTGAACCGAGGGCAACTGACCCAGCAGGCTCGCCACTTGCCGGGCACCTTCCACCACCGATCCCAGCTCGGCATGCAGCAATTCTGCACCATGGCGTGCTGTGCCCAGCATGGCACGATCGGCGCCGGCGCGCAGATCTGATTGGAGATAGGCATGAACGGCGATGGCCGGCGCCGATGCGGCCGCAACGAGCACGATAAGCCGGGTGAGCAGGTCGCCGCGGCTGAATGACAAGCGCCTCGGTCTCCCTTGCAAAAGATCACGCCATCGGGGCTGGGTTGGTGCGAGAGGGGGGACTCGAACCCCCAAGACTTGCGCCGGTCGATTTTGAGTCGACTGCGTCTACCGTTCCGCCACTCTCGCGCCAGACGCGTTCTAACCCTGTCAGGTGGACGAAGTCCACCGCTCCCCGCCGATCACCGTAGCCCCCAAACCTTGTGCGCCTGAATGTTGAGGCGCCACGCCGGATGGCGGAGGCAGTAGGCGGCGGAAAGTGCCGTATTATCCACCAGATTGGGGCCATCCATCGGCGACAACCAGCGATGTGTCGCCTCGAAGTCGGTAAAATCCGCTGGCGCTGCGGCTTCCTGCGGGTAGACCAGCTTCAACTCGTCTGCCCGCAGCAGCACCAGCGGCGCTCCCGCCTTCGGGCTGACGCAGATCCAGTCCAGGTCGCAGGGCAATGGCTGCGTGCCGTTGGTTTCCACCGCCACGCGAAACCCGCGTGCGCGCAGAGCCTCCACCAGGGCCGCGTTCACCTGCAACAATGGCTCGCCGCCGGTCAGCACGGCGAATCGGTTGCCCGCCCCCGCGGGCCACAGGGCTGCGACCGCATCGGCCAGCGTCTGCGCCGTATCGAACGATGTGCCGCCACGGAAGTCGGTGTCACAAAATCGGCAGACGGCGCTGGCGCGGTCTTCTTCGCGGCCGGACCAAAGATTGCAGCCGGCAAAGCGCACGAACACGGCGGTGCGGCCAATATTGGCGCCTTCGCCCTGCGCGGTGAGAAAGATTTCGTGGATCGTGTATGCCATTTCGGTCCTGCGGGCGCGTGGCCCAAAAACGATAAGTCCCGCCCAGGCATGGCCGGGGCGGGACTTTCGAAGCCAATGGCTCCCGAAGTAGGACTCGAACCTACGACCTAGCGATTAACAGTCGCGTGCTCTACCAACTGAGCTATTCGGGATCAGCGGGTGGTCCGTATAGCGCCGTGCTTCGCCGGACGCAAAGGGTGGCGCGCAAGTTTTTTGCAATCCAGGGTTCAACCCAGCCGCGCGGCGCCCGCCGCGGACAAAAAGGTGGGTTGGCCAGCCACGAATGTGGCGACAGGGTCGCGCGTAACAGGGTCGACCAGCACCAGGTCGGCGCGCAGGCCTGCGGCGATACGGCCGCGGTCGGACAGCCTGGCGGCAGCGGCGGGGTTGGCGGAGACCAACGCCCAGGCCCGGGCCAGGTCGAGGATGCCACGCGCCGCCAGCACGAACGGGGCGGCCAGCAGGCAGGGATAGTAGTAATCCGACGTGAGCACCGAGCAGATGCCAGCCTCGGCCGAGAGGGCCGCCGACGTCCAGCCGAGATGCGACCCGCCGCGCACCACGTTGGGGCTGCCCATCACGATGGCGTCGCCGCGGGTTCTGGCGAAGCGGCCGACCTCATCGGTGACGGGGAATTCGCAGATCAGCGCGCCCCGCGCGGCGAATTCCGTCCGCATCGCAACCGTCTCGTCGTCATGGCTTGCCATGGGGATCGATTTTGCGCGGCACAGGGCGGCAATCCGGTCCAGCGCCGCCGGCACCTCCGCCGTCCGATCCGCCACCCGGTGGGCCAGTTCCGCGAAGGCTGCATTCTCCATCCCGGCGCGACCGGCGTATTTTGCCGCCTCGAACGGATTGCCCAGCTTCTTCAGGATGGCCGCCATATGGTCGTTGAACGCCACCAGGTGAACGCGTCCAGCCTCGATGTCACCAAGCACCTCGTCCAACGCGTCGAGGTTGAAAGCCTCCCAGCGCAGATGGATCCGCATGTCGCAGCTCCAGGGGCGCGATGCGAGGGCCGCCAGCAGCGCGCGCCAGGCC
>JBBROR010000058.1:0-13776 GCA_038229175.1 Acetobacterales bacterium
AAATGGCTGACGGTGTGCGCGGTCTCAACCAGGTGGGCGGTCTTGCCGAAATAGGTCTTCTCGCCCGTGGCATAGACCAGGGCGCCGATCTCGCCGCGCCGGATGATCGAGCCGGAGAACACGGCATCGCCCGGCTGCTTGCTGGCGGGCAGCGACTCCCCGGTCAGTGCGGCCTGGTCGACGGAGACCTCGTCGCCTTCCAGCAATCTTGCATCGGCCGGCACGATGTCGCCTAGGCGCAGGCGGATGACGTCGCCCGGCACGACCTCCTTGGCGGGAGGGTTGATCCATTTCCCGTCCCGCTTCACGCGGGCCTTGATCGCCAGCTTGGCTTTCAGCGCTTCGATGGCGTTGCCCGCCTGCCGCTCCTCCCAGAAGCCGATGCAGGCGTTGGCGCAGAGCAGCAGCAGGATGATGAAGAAGTCGGGCCAATGCCGGACGACGCCCGACAGCACGACGGCGACTTCGATCATCCAGGGAATCGGCCCCCAGAAATACGTGAGGAACTTCAGGAGAGCGTTGGTCTTCTTCTCCTCGATCTCGTTCGGACCGTATTTCGTGAGCCTTTTGGCTGCTTCCGCCTGGGTCAGGCCATTTGGTGACGAGCCCAGGCGCTTCTCGACCTCCGCGATCGGCAGCGTCTTCAGGTCGTCCTTCGCGTCGGATGGCGAGGCGGGCTTCGCGTCCGGGGACTTGACGTGGGCGGCACTCGAATTTGCCATGGTGTTTTCCTATTCGATTTGCCCACGGATGGCATTCCGGTGCGGCGGCGCAGTGCGGTTCTCGACAATGCGGCCGAGCAGAAGCGGCCGCCTCTCGTGCTTGCGCGTCGTGTGACGGAGCATTGCAAAAGCTATCCGGGCGCCGGCCTCGCGGGCAGCATCGGAATCTACTCAGCCGCGACGGCGTCCGGCGTGGAGGCCAACGTCCGGGCGACCCCGAGCACGGCATCGAAATCGGCTGCCGTCAGGCTCGCACCGCCGATCAGCACGCCGCCCACATCCAGCAGCCCGAGTATCGCGCGCGCATTGGACGAGGTCACCGAGCCGCCATAGAGGATACGCACCGCCTGCCCGGCGTCGCCGAACCGCGCCACCAGGCAGGATCGGATGTGCGCATGGACGCCGACGATGTCCTCGTCGGCGGGCATGTGGCCGGAGCCGATCGCCCATAGCGGCTCATAGGCGATCGACGTTTCGCACCCGGCCGGAATGTCGGGCAGGCTTGCCGCCAACTGGCCGCCGCAAACCGCCAATGTCTGGCCGGCGCTGCGCTGTTCCTTGGTCTCCCCGATGCAGATGATCGTCGAGAGCCCCGCAGTCCACGCCGCCGCCATCTTGGCGGCAACCAGCGCGTCGGTCTCGTGGTGGATGCGCCTGCGCTCCGAATGGCCCAGGATCACGGCGGTGGCGCCTGCATCCTTGAGCATGTCCGCATCAACGTCCCCGGTGAACGCCCCCGCCTTCTCCGCGCTGCAGTCCTCCCCACCGATCGCGATCCTGCCCCCCGCAGCCTGTGCTGCCCGGAACACCAGCGTCGGAGGCACGCAGATGAGCACGTCGGCATGGGGCGGTGCCGCCGCGACCGAGGCCGCGATCGTCTTGATCTGATCGAGTTGGGGCGTCAGCCCATGCATCTTCCAGTTTCCGGCGATGAACGGCCGCATGCCTTCCTCCTGCTGTTGGTCGCGCAGCAGCGTGCGGCTTCGCCGCGCTTTCGGGCAGGATCGGAAAACACCCAGAGCCGAGAACGCCGACGACCCTCAAGCCGCCGTCGCCCGCTCGACAGCCGTCTTGGTGTGCCGCGCGATCATCGCCTCCTCGTCCGTCGCGATGACGCGCACCTGGACGCGGCTGCCAGGTTGGCTGACGAGGGCGGCGCTGGCCGCGTTGGCCGCCGGGTCGAGGGTGGTGCCCAGCCAGGCAAGCCGCGCACAGACGGCGGCGCGGATGGCCGGCGCGTGCTCGCCGATGCCGGCGGTGAAGACGATCCCGTCCAATCCGCCGAGCGCACAAGCCATCGCAGCCGTCTCGGCGGCGATGCGGTAGGTGAACAGCTCGATTGCCTCGGCCGCGTGCGGGTCGTCGCTTGCCAGCAATTGCCGGATGTCGCCGCCGATGCCCGAGACGCCCAGCAGCCCCGAGCGGCGGTAAAGCATGTCCTCGATCTCGGCAAAGCTGCGCCCCGCGCGGCCGAGGTGGAGGACGATGCCTGGATCGAGGCTGCCGCAGCGGGTCGCCATCAGCAGGCCGTCCAGCGCACTGAACCCCATCGTGGTCGCGATGCTGCGCCCTTGCTGCAACGCGCAGAGGCTCGCGCCGGAGCCGAGATGGGCGACGACGGCCCGCCCCTGCGCCAGGGCAGGCGCCTGCTCCGCCAGCCGGCCCGCGATGTACTCATAGGACAGGCCATGGAACCCGTAACGACGGATCCCATCGGCTTCCAACGCCCGAGGCAGGCCGGTCCGGCGCGCGACCGGCGGCAGCGTGCTGTGGAACGCGGTATCGAAGCAGGCGACCTGCGGTAGGGCCGGGCGCGCCGAGGCCATCGCCTTGATCGGCGCGATGTTGTGCGGCATGTGCAACGGGTCCAGGCGGGTCACCGCCTCGAGTTCGTCCAGCAGGGCGGGCGTGACGCGTGCCGGCGCCAGGTGGTCGGCGCCGCCGTGCACGACGCGGTGGCCCACCGCGGCCAGGCCACCCTGCCCGGCATGGCCATCGACGAAGGCAAGCAAGGCATCCAGCACCTCTGCGAACGGGGGCGGTTGGCCTTCCGGCCACTGCTGGTTGGCCAATTCGACGCCCTTGGCATCATGGGCGACCAGGTGCGGCGTCGCCCCGAGGCCCGCGACCTGGCCCCGGGTCGTGGCCCTCAATCCGCCGGCCGCGTCCTGACCGAACATGGCGAACTTAAAGCTGGACGAGCCGGCGTTGAGCGTGAGGATCGAGCCAGTCACTTACTTATGGCTCCGCCGCATGTTCGTCATTTCGTCGATGCTGCCACCGCGTGAATTGCTGGCGCGCCTGCGGCATCGGGTTTCGGGGCAGCCGCCAGCCAGAGATTGAAGACGAGGAACAACGAGAGATAGAGGAGCGCCAGCAAGCTTCCCTTCGGAATGGCTGCCAAGGCTGATGGCATGGCGGTTGCACCGCTGGGCATGCCCGGCGTCGGCAACAGGGCGACCAGGCGCGAGGCCGTCACGTGAGCATCGTCGAACGCCTGCTTGTTCGGAGGCATCTGCGAGATGCTGTCGGTCAGCGATCTGATCGCGGCGTCTTTCGGCTTGCGGGACCAGGCGGCCGCCTCGTCCCAGGGGTCCTTGTCGAGCCGGGCGAGCAGGGAAAGGATCGTCAAGCCGGTCCCGTTGGGTTCCGTCCCGACGTCCGAAAATAGGAAACGCGTTCAGGCTTGAGTCGCGCAAAGCGAATATGTTGGCCATGGCTCCCTTCTGGAGAGGTCGACCCCGCGGCCAGGACGTCCGGATGGCGGTGACAACACTTGAGGTGGTCGCTCGCTGCCCAACGGGCCAGGGTCGGAAAACACTCACGGCGCGACGCCCCGCCGGGTTCTTTGCTTTACAGGTCCATGGCCGAGGCGGCTCGCGGCAGGTCCGGAAGGGCGTGGTAGCCCAAGTCGCCGCGAACCTTGCCGCGGAATACCCAGTAGGACCAGCCAGTGTAGAATAGGATCACCGGCAAGAGGACGAGCGTGCCGACCAGGAGGAAGGCTTGCGTGCTCTCCGACGAGGCGGCTTGCCACAGCGTGTAGTGGCCCGGCACGATCATCGGCCATAGGCTGACGGCGATGCCACCGAACGACAGGGCGAACAGCCCGACAGCCGCTATAAACGGCTGCATGTCGCCGCGCTTTCCTAACGCCCGCCAAGCATAGATCCCGACGGCAAGCGTCGCCAACGGAAGCGGCAACAGCACCAGCGTGTTAGGCCAGCCAAACCAGCGCTGCATGATAGCCGGGCTGGCGAGGGGCGTCCAAATGCTGACGGCCGCGATGCAGGCCGACACGCCCAGCAGGCATACGCGCCCGGCCCGGCGGGACCACGCTTGCAACGGGCCTTCCGTCTTCATCACCAGCCACCCCGCGCCCAGCAGCCCATAGCCGAACACCAGGGCGATGCCCGTGAGCAGCGCGAAGGGTGTTGCGAAGTCGAACGACGAGCCGGCGAACACCCGGCCGTCCACGTCAAAGCCCTGGATGAAGCTGCCTAGTACGAGACCTTGCGCGAACGTCGCCACGATCGAGCCGCCGCAAAAGGCCGCGTCCCACATCCGGCGCAAGCGGGCGTGGGTGAACCGGAACTCGAACGCCACGCCGCGAAACACCAGCGCCAGCAGCATGAGCAGGATCGGGAAATAGACTGCGGGGATGATGATGGCGAACGCCAAAGGGAACGCGGCAAGCAAGCCGACGCCGCCCAGGATGAGCCAGGTCTCGTTGCCGTCCCAGAACGGGCCGATGGAGCTCATCACGGTGTCCCGATCGGCCGGCGGCACGAGCCCGTGCAACATGCCGACGCCGAGGTCGAACCCGTCCAGCACCACGTAGATGAATACCCCGAGGCCGAGGATGACGGTCCAGATCGGGACCAGACTGTGCCACATTGCCTATTCTCCCGCCGGGACGGCTTGCGGCTCCGCCGGCACGACATACGGCGGTATCGGCCGGCCAGCCTGGATCGGCGGCGGCGGCGCTATCGCCGGGCCGACGCCGCGGCGAACGATGCCCGCCATGAACGCAATCCCAGTCGGGAACATGATCAGGTACACCACGATGTAGAGGGCAAGGGATAACGCCACGTCCCGGCCGGTGAGCGACGGCGTCACCGACTGCGCCGTCCGCATCAGGCCATAAACGGTCCATGGCTGCCGCCCGACTTCGGTCGTGGTCCAGCCGGCGATCACCGCGACGAACCCGAGCGGCGCCGTCCATTGGCACAGCCGCAGGAACCATGCCGAGCGGACAAGACGGCCGCGGCGGAGCAGGACTTGGCCCGTGACGGCCACGAACAGCATGACGAACGCGATGCCGACCATGATGCGGAAACCGAAGAACGGTGGCCCGACCGGCGGACGCTGGTCGGCCGGAAAGCTGTCCAGCCCACGGATGGCGCCGTCCCAGGAGTGGGTCAGCAGCAAGCTGCCCAGCACCGGGATCTCGACCGCGTAGCGCATGGTGCCGGTCTTGTCGTCGGGGATGCCGAACAGGGTCAGCGGCTCAGGATGCACAGTGTCGTAGCGGCCCTCGATCGCCGCGAGCTTGGCCGGCTGGTACTTGCCGGTGTTGGTGCCGTGCAGGTCGCCGATCACCATCTGCAACGGCACCAGGATGATCAGCAGGTTCAGCGCCATGCGCACCATCGTGCCGGCTTCGGCGTTCGACCGTCCGCGGCGCAGCAGCCAAGCACCGACGCCGAGCACCACGAAGCCGGTCGTAATGTAGAAGGCCGTCACATTGTGGAAGTAGCGGTACGGGAACGACGGGTTGAAGATGACCGCCCACCAATCATCCGGGAAGAAGCGGCCGTCCGACACGTGGAAACCCGCAGGCGTCTGCATCCAACTATTCACAGACAGTATCCAGAATGTGGAGAACAGCGTGCCCGCGGCCACCATCAGGCCGGAGAAGAAGTGCAGCCAGGCGGGCACCAGCTTGCGGCCGAACAGCAGGATGCCGAGGAACGAGGCCTCCAGGAAGAACGCCGTCAGTCCTTCGTAGGCCAGTAAAGGTGCCAGCACATTGGCTGTGGTATCGGAGAAGCGGCTCCAGTTCGTGCCGATCTGGAACGGCATGACGATGCCCGATACGACGCCCATGCCGAACGAGACAGCGAAGATCCGGGTCCAGAATGCGGAGATGCGCGCCCACACCGTGTTGCCCGTGAAGAAGGCCAAGCCCTCCAGCACGGCGATATAGGATGCCAGCCCAACGGTGAAGGCCGGCAGAAGGATGTGCCAGGAAATCACCCAGACCCATTGCAAGCGGGATAACAGGAGAGGATCGAGCGACACCCTTTAGGCCACCACGGCAGCGGCGGCGTGGGGTCGTATTTCTGGTCTTTGCATTGCCATCACTCCGCGACAGACCTGATTCCTAGGAGAAGTTGGCTGATGGAGGCAGGATCGGAAACTACTCAGGCAGTGGACGCGGGTGCCGCAGACTGCCGCGTCACGCTATCCAGCGCCGCCAGCAGGCTTACCATGCCGAATGGCTTGAGCAGCACGGTCGCACCGGCCGGGAAAATCCGACGGGCGCCGCCTGTTATGAAGAAGTGCGGCATGGCGGTGAGCCGGAGAATTGTTTCCATGGCGGATACGCCGCTGCCCGTCTGCAAATGCGCATCGACGATCATCAGGTCGGGGCCATGCAGCGCGGCAGCAGCAACGGCCTCCACCTCCGTCGTGGCAGTAGCGCAAATCTCATGCCCGAGTGCCGCCAGGAGTTCAGCAAGCAGCGCGCTGATCTGTGCGTTGTCCTCGACCAAAACGATGCGGAGACCTGTCACGCTTCCCTCTCGTTGTTGCAGACGCGTCCGTTTAACCAAGCATCGATCTCGCGTTCCGGACCCAGATCGCCGGAGATTTCATCGGGCTCGCTGTCGCGCGTGCCGCAAGCTGCGCTGATCGCCCTGCACGGGTGGTATCAGCCCCATTTTCGACGCAGCCGACGTCGCCGAAAGCGTCAGATGGGGCGATACCATCAGGTTCAGGTACAAGGCGCCGAGGTGCCACGGTAGCATCGGAAACTACTCACAGTTCGATGCTGCCGAGAACGCGATCTTGGCTTCAGGTGTTGAGCGTTCCATCTCGCCAGCAAGACGTTATGATTACGAGCCGGCCTCACTGCACCGGAAGATTGCCATGTCTCAGCCGCTATCTGCGTTAGTCCAGCCGTCGCGCCCGATCCTTGGCCATGTGCTCAAGCCGTCCAGGCTAGCCGTCGTCGGCATTGGCGCGTCCGCCGGTGGATTGGAGGCGGCAACCCGACTGATACAGGCATGGCCGCTGGATAGCAGCACGGCATTCATCCTCGTTCAGCACTCCGACCCGAACGGCGGGAGCATGATGGCGGCCTTGCTGGCGCCGCATACGGCGTTGACCGTCCTCGAAGCGGCCGAAGGCACGCCGGTCGAGCCGGGGCATCTCTACATCATCCCGCCCGGGCGCTATTTGTCCGTCGGCGAGGGCCGGCTGCACTTGTCGCCGCCGCCCGCGCGCCACGGCGCCCGCATGCCGTTCGACTTCCTGCTGCACTCGCTGGCTGAGCACTATGGCGAGCGGGCGGCCTGTGTGGTGCTGTCCGGCACCGGGACGGACGGCACTGCGGGTCTGGCGTCCATCAAGGCAGCCGGAGGCGTGGTGGCCGTGCAAGACCCGGCGGAAGCGGGCTATGACGGCATGCTCAACAGCGCCATCGAGACGGGGATGACCGATTTCGTACTGCCGATCTCCGATATCCCGGCTGCAGTGTCCGCGCGCTGGACCGACACAGACCCGTCCGGCGGCAAGGTGACAGGAAAGAAGCCGGACCAGGCGAATGCGGCCAACGCCGACCCGGCTGGCACAGCCCTGCCGGACATTATCGACTTGCTGCGGACCGAGACGGCAAACGACTTTACCCTTTACAACTCGGGCACCCTGGAACGCCGCATCGGCCGGCGGATGGCACTGGCCGGGCTGAAACCGAACGATATGGCGGGTTACCTCGCGATGCTGCAGGCCGACCCGCTCGAGCTGCAGGCTTTGGCGCGCGATGTGCTCATCCACGTCACCAGCTTCTTCCGCGACCCCGCCGTGTTCGACACCTTGGCAGCGACGACCATCCCAGATCTGGTCGAATTCCACTCGGCCGGGCGGCCGCTGCGCGTTTGGGTGGCCGGCTGCAGCACGGGCGAGGAAACATACTCGCTCGCCATGCTGTTCCTGGAGCAGATCGAGGCCGTTGGCCGCCCGATCAAGCTGCAGGTCTTCGCGTCCGACGTGGATGCCGACGCCATTACCGCTGCGCGGGACGGCGCCTATCCCGCAATCATAGAGGACAGTGTGACGCCGGCCCGCCTGGCGCGGTTCTCATGCGGGAAGAGTCCGGGTGGCGCGCGACCCCGGACCTGCGTGCCGCCATCGTCTTCACGGTGCAGGATGTGCTGGCCGACCCGCCATTCTCCCGCCTGGACATGGTGTCCTGCCGCAACCTGCTCATCTACCTGCGTCCGGACGCCCAGGTCCGGGTGCTTGAGGCCTTCCATTTCGCGCTCCGCGACCGCGGCATCCTGCTGCTGGGCAGCGCCGAGAACCCCATCGCACCCGAAGGCCGGTTCGAGGCCGTCGCCAAGCCCGAGCGCATCTACCGCCGTATTGAGCGCAACCCAGCGGCGGAACCGGGGCCGCCGCCCCGCACAGCTCTGGTCCGGCCCGGCGAGGAAAGGCGGTCGCGTGCTCCGGCGCTGCTCGCTGCCTCCGTGCGCCCGGCGGCGATCGCCGAACTTGGCCGGCGTCTGGTGATGGAGGCCTATGCCCCGGCCTCTGTGCTGGTCGATGCGGCCAATGCCGTGCTGTTCTCCCTCGGCCCGACCGACCGCTACCTCCGCCTGCCGCCAGGGCACGCCACCCAGGACTTGCTGGCGATGGCCCGGCCGGGGCTGCGCGCCAAGCTGCGCTCCGCCCTCCAGGCAGCGCGGGAGGACCGCAAAAAGGTGCTGGCGTCTGGTTGGATCGCCGAAGATGGCGCCAGCCAGCCGTTCAGCTTGGTCGTGCATCCGGTGATGGAAGGAGGCCAGGATTTGCTGCTGGTCTGCTTGCTTGAAGCGCCCGCGCCAGAGCGGAGCACCGGCGTGCCGTTACCGGAGGGCGAAGCCCCACACTTGGCCGAACTGCAACGCGAGCTCGACGCGACCCGGACGGAGTTGCAGGGCACCCTGCGGGACCTAGAAGTATCAGGCGAAGAACAGCGCGCGATCAATCAGGAGGCGCTCTCGGTCAACGAGGAATACCAGTCCGCCAATGAGGAGCTGGTTGCCTCCAAGGAGGAGTTGCAGGCGCTCAACGAAGAGCTGACAGCGGTGAACAGCCAATTGCAGGAGACGCTGGAACGCCAGCGCACCACGTCGGACGACCTGCAGAACGTGCTGTACAGCACCAATGTCGCCACCCTGTTCCTCGACCTGGATGGCCGAATACGGTTCTTCACCCCCGCCATCCGCAAGCTGTTCGCCATTATCCCAGGCGACGTTGGCCGCAAGCTGGCCGACTTCGCGGCGTTGGCGCCGGACGCAGCACTGACTGGCGACGTCCAAGCGGTTCGGGCCGGGCTGGAGCCGCCGGACCGCGAGATCAAGGCCGCAAATAGCGTCTGGTTCCGCCGCCGCATCCTGCCCTATCGCGCCGGCGGCCGGGTGGAAGGGGTGGTGATCACCTTCACCGACATCACGGCGCGCAAGGCCGCTGGCCGCGCACTGGAAGCCGCCAAGATGGAGGCGGAAGTAGCGAACGCCGCGAAGACACGCTTACTCGCCGCTGCAAGCCACGACCTGCGCCAGCCGCTGCAAACGCTGGCCCTGCTGCAGGCTTTGCTGGCCGATACCGTCACGGGCGAGAAGGCGCAGGGCCTGGTCGCCCGTCAGACCGTTACGCTGAGCACCGTCACCGGCATGCTGGACACCCTGCTCGACATCAACGAGATCGAGGCCGGCGCGGTGCAGCCGGATGTGTCGACCTTCGAGATAGGCGGGCTGCTGGAGCGGCTGCGCGGCGAGTTCACCTACCATGCGGAGGCGAAAGGTGTTCAGCTTCGTGTCATCGCCTGCGGGCAGCACGTGCGGAGCGACAAGCGGCTGTTGGAGCAGATGGTCCGGAACCTGCTCTCCAACGCGATCAAGTACACCCCGAAAGGCCGTATCCTGCTCGGCTGCCGCCGTCATGGGGACATGCTCGGCCTGGAGGTATGGGATACCGGCATCGGCTTGGAAAACGCCGATCTCGCGGCGATTTTCGAGGAATACTACCAAGTCGGCAATGCAGCACGGCAGCGCAGCCGCGGCCTCGGTCTCGGCTTGTCTATCGTCAAGCGGCTGGGCGACCTGCTCGGCCACCCCATCCGCGTCCGCTCCCGCCCTGGCAGCGGCTCCGTGTTCGCGATCGACCTGCCATGGGTTCCACAAGTCGGGACAAAACCTCCCGCCCTGCCTCCGCCGGAGGCGGCCGGACGCGGTAGCGATCTCAGGATATTGGTCGTGGAAGACGACCCTGACGTGGCAGAGATGCTTGCGGCGTTGCTGGCTGGCCAGGGGCATGATGTCGCGTCGGCGCCGGACGGCCTGGCCGCGATGGAAAGCGTGGCGCATCGCACGCCCGATTTGGTGCTGGCCGACTACAACCTTCCCAATGGCCCGAATGGGCTGGAACTGGCGAGGATGATCCGGACTGCAACCGGCCGTCCCGTGCCGGCACTCATCCTGACAGGTGACATCTCCACTGCGACGCTGCGCGCCGTGACGGACGCCGGATGCGCGATGCTGAGCAAGCCGGCGGGCCTTCCGGAATTGCGGGAGGCCATCGCGCGCCTGGTGGCGCCCCCAGCGGACGCCGGGCAGCCGGTTGTGTTCGTGGTGGATGATGACGACGAGGTGCGCGGCGCGATCTTGGCGGTTCTGGAGGCTGATGGCAGGACGGCTGTAGGCTACCCGAGTGGCGAGGCATTCCTCCAGAACTTTCGTCCAGGCAGCGGCGACTGTTTGGTGATCGACGCCGCACTCCCCGGGATCAGCGGCGTCGAGTTGCTGGAGGAGTTGCGGGCGGCGGGCACCGGGCTGCCGGTGATCGTGGTCACGGGGCAAAGCGACGTGCCCATGGCGATCCGTGCGATGAAGGCGGGAGCGTCGGACTTCATCGAGAAGCCAGTGAGCCGGCCGGGCCTGCTGGCCAGCATCGTCCACGCCCTGGAAGGCTCGCGGGATGCTGCCAAGCTCCTGGCATGGCATAACGCCGCGGCGGCGCAGGTCGCCGCGCTCACGCCGCGCCAGCGTGAGATCATGGCTCTCGTGCTGGCCGGCCATCCCAGCAAGAACATCGCGGCCGATCTCAGCATCAGCCAGCGCACGGTGGAGAACCATCGCGCCTCTATCATGCACAAGACGGGCACGACCTCACTTCCCGCGTTGGCGCGGCTCGCCTTAGCGGCAAGCTCGGGGGCTGGCGTCACGTAATCTGCAGACGCCGGAAAACCGGGATTTTCACCGCGTCCAACATCACGGCGAACGCAATGGCCGCAGCAAAGGTGCCAGCGATTGCGGCGAACGGCAGCGGCGCCATCGCAAACCCGCCGGCTGCGAGGACGGACGCGATAAGCACATCCGCTGCAGAGGATAGCAGGACCCAGTTGCTGGGCCGCGATCCCCACATGTGGCGGCGCTGCCGGATGGCGTAGAGCGTCGCCTGGCTGCCGAATACCAGGCTGACGAAAGCCAGCGTCTGTACTGCGGCCGTCCCGAGATGCAGCGCGAATGCTCCGAACGCCACGGCGCCGACGCAGAACGCCAGCAGGCAGGCGCCGAGCACGACACCAGCACCCGTCAAACGCCCAATGCGCCAGGCGTTCGGCATCGGCGAGGGCGTCACCGTGTCCGTGGTCAGCGACATCGCCAGGAAATCGCCGGCGACCATGATGATGACCATCAGCAGCGGCGTGAGCACGGCATGCCCAGTCATCACCAGGCCGATCGCCAGGAACAGCACGGTGACGACCTTCTTGATGATCGAATTGAGCGTGTAGGTGAGAATGCGTTGGTAGGTGATCCTGCCTTCCTTCACGGCGGCGACGATGCCAGCCAGGCCCGGTTCGGTGAGCACCATGCCGGCGGCCGATTTTGCGACGTCGGTGGCGGTGGACACGGCGATGCCGATCTGGGCTTGGCGAAGCGCCGGCGCATCGTTGGCCCCGTCGCCGCACATGCCCACGGTGCGGTCATTATGCTGAAACGCCTTGACGAGCTTGTACTTATCTTCCGGAAGCACCCCGGCAAACACCGCATAGCCATCCGGCTTTACGCCGGCCGGGATCGAGCCGGCCGGGCACGTGGCGCCGTCCAGGCCAACCGCATGGGCCACGATCGCGGCGGTAGCTGGTGCATCGCCCGTCACCATCACGGTTCGCACGCCGAGCGCGTGGAGTTGGCTGACAAGGGCCGCAGAGTCGGAGCGCGGCGGATCGCTAAGCGCAATCAGTCCCGCCAACTTCAAGGCGCCAGCCGGCCCCCTGGCGATGGCCAGGACGCGAAACCCTTTTGCCTCCAGCTCCTGCGCCGCTTCGGCCGCATCCGGCATGGGCTGGGCGAGTGCCGCCACGACGGCGAAGGCTCCTTTCAGCACGCGTTCGGCTGCGCCGCCCGCTACCGTCACCGTTGCTTCGGACATCTTCTTCGCCGGGTCGAACGGCACGAACTTGACCAGCATCGGCGCATCCGTGGCGCCCTTGTCGCCTGCCGCGGTGCGGATCGCCATGTCGACCGGGTCCTGCCCACCCTCGGCACTCGCCAGCGCGGCCAGGGCTAGGACATGGGCTTCGTCGAACCGATTCATGGCATGAACGGCCGTGACCTTGAGTTCGTTGCGCGTCAGGGTTCCCGTCTTGTCGGCGCACAGCACGTTCATCGTCGCCGCCTCATCGACGGCGGAGAGGCGCGTCGGCAATACACCTTGCTTGGCAAGGACGCGGGCGCCGATGGCCGATGCGAGGGTGAAGGTGGCGGGCAGCGCTACGGGGATTGAGCCGAGCACGGCGGTCAGTACGAGCGGGATGATCTCGGAGGCCGGCAGGGCGAGGAACCAGGCATAGGCGACCAGTGCCGCGACAGCGACGCCGTTGCAGATGGCCAGGTTCCTCACGACGCGCAGCACGGCCTTCTGCTGCGAGCTGACGACGTGGGCGGTGCGGACCAACTCCGCCGTGCGGCCGAACTTGGTGCGCGGCCCGGTCGCGGTGACCTCGGCCACCGCTTCGCCTCGGCGGACCAGGGCACCGGCGAAGGTCTGCAGCCCGGCCGCGCCCTCGATCGGGACCGACTCGCCGGTCAGCATCGATTGGTCTAGCAGCACCTCACCCGAGATGATTTTCACGTCAGCCGCGACGACGCCGCCCAGCGAGAGCTTGACCACGTCGCCGGGCACGAGATTTGTGGCGGGCACGCTCGCCCATGCGCCGTCCCGCCGGACCGACGCATTCAGTGCAAGCCGTGACTTCAGGGCAGCCAGCGTCGCCTGGGCTCGGGATTCTTGGAACAAGCCAAGGGCGGCGTTGAAGATGAGCAGGGCGGCGATGATCGCCGCCTCGACATACTTGCCCAGCACCAATTCCAGCAGGATGGCCGCTTCGAGCATCCACGGCACCGGTGCCCAGAGCTTGCCAAACGCATCGCGCCATGGATGCGCCGAGATATCAGGCATCGCGTTCGGGCCGACACTCTTCAGCCGGCTGTTCGCTTCTGCAACGGTCAGTCCTGCCGGCAGGACGGCCACAAGGCCGGCGCCGGAGAACGGCTTTGTTAGCTCGGATACGTGCGCTGCCATGGGGCTGCTCAGCCGGTGCAGGACAAACGCGTAGGCCGACGAGACTGCAAGGTTGGCGACGCCATGGCTGAAACCTGAGTGGCGGAAGGCCACAGTTCATTAGGCGCCGGGTGTTTCCAGTCCGGCAGGTTCGGAAAATACTTAGGTTCGAGAACCCGGCCAATGTCTTAAGCCCGCTTGATGCGTCTGCCCCGCAAACCAG
>JBBROR010000059.1:0-13720 GCA_038229175.1 Acetobacterales bacterium
CCTTGCGGCCACGCTGGGTTGTGTGGTTTATGCTGGCCGATGACCTGTCCCCTCCCCTCCTCCTGTTCGGACCCGATGATCGCGCTTCGCGCGGTTGTTTTGGGTGCTGATGGGTTTGGGTGGCTTGGGCGATTGCTGGCCTTGGTGTTTGGGCGGTTGGAGGCGTTGCTGCTGTCGCTTCGTGCGGGGTTGTTTGTGGCGCCGGTTCTGCGGGATGGCGGTGGTGGTTGTGCTGTGTTGCCGATCGGTGAGGTGGTTGGGGCTCGGGCGGTGCGTTTGGCGCCTCGGTCGCGGTCGGGTTTTGCTCGGCTTGCGGTTGGGGCCTTGGTGGGTGTGGCGCCGGCGTTGCGCGATTATGACGTGGTGCCGTTTCCGGATTGGTGGGGTATCGGCTTTGGGATTGTGACGCTGGAACAGGTCGCGTTGGCCGTTCGAGTTGCGCGTTTTTCGATCGGTGGTTTGGGACCGGAGAATAATTGCGATTTGATTGTTTCGGTTTGTTAACGGTATTGGGTTTTGTTGATTTTGTTTGGGATGGGGCGGTTTTTGATGGGCTGAAGTCTTTGATCGACTTACTCTGATGGGTTTCACCCATCCTACGTTGGTGGGTTTTACGCATCATAGGTTGGTGGTTTGCCGTAGTGGTTTGGTCGGGTGGGCTTTGGCAGAGTTGGGTATGACCAATTATCGGCGGCGGTTCGTGCCGGGTGGCACGTATTTTTTTACGGTGAATCTGCATGATCGGCGGGGCGATTTGCTGGTTCGGCATATCGAGGCGTTGCGGGGGGCCGTGCGACAGGCTCGGGCGCGAGCGGATTTTCAGATCGATGCGTTTGTGGTTTTGCCGGAGCATTTGCATTGCGTCTGGACGTTGCCCGACGGCGATAAGGATTTTTCTACCCGGTGGAAATTTATTAAGTCAGCGTTTTCTATGAGTTTGCCGGCTGGGGAGGTTCAGTCGGGGAGCCGGATCGGTAAGGGGGAGCGTGGGATTTGGCAGCGGCGGTTTTGGGAGCATGCGATCCGGGATGAGCGGGATTATGCGGCGCATGTGGATTATGTGCATTTCAATCCGGTGCGGCATGGGCTTGTGGGGGTGGTGGGGGATTGGACGTATTCGACGTTTCATCGGGATGTGGCGCGGGGGGGTTTATTCGGCGGATTGGGCGGGTGGGGGGTTGGATTCTGTTGTTGGTGGGGAGCGGGATGGGGTTAGTTGATTCGGCTAGATGATGGGTTTCACCCATCCTACGGGTGAGGTTTTTTGGTTCTTTTGTTCACAAAAGAACTGCTGGCCTTTTCCTACTCTGCAATTCTTGCCAGGGCGGCGTTTAGTCTGGTGATTTCGTTTTGGGCGGTGGTGAGGCGCTCGCGGTTTTCTTCTACGATCTCGGGTTTGGCGCGGGCGATGAAGTCGGCGTTTTCGAGTTTTTTGCGGGTGATTTCGGCGTCCTTTTCGATGCGGGTGCGTTCTTTGGTGAGGCGGTTGCGCTCGGTGTTGAAGTCTATGAGGCCACCGAGGGGGATGATTATGGTGGCTTCGTCGAGGACGAGTTGGGCGGCACCTTTTGGCATTTCGCCGAGCAGCGGGCCGAATTCTGAGGCTCGGGCCATGCGGGAGATGGCTTCTATCCAGCGTTGGCCGCGGGCGAGGGATTCTGGGCTGGCGTCTCGCAGGAGGATGGGGGCTTTGTTGGAGGGGGCGACGTTCATTTCGGAGCGGACGCCTCTGATTTCTCCGATGAGGCGGACGACCCAGTCCAGTTCGGCTCGGGCTTCTTGGGCGCCTGGGGTTTCGAAGGTTTCGGGCCAGGGGGCGAGGATTAGGCTGCAGGCGGGGCCGTAGCCGAATTCGCCCCATAGTTCTTCGGTGACGTAGGGGGCGCAGGGGTGGAGAAGGCGGAGGATGATTCCCAGGACGTGGGCGGCGGTTTGCTTGATTTCTCGGGCTTCGGCGGTGTCGGGTTGGGCCAAAGCGGGTTTGGCGAATTCCAGGAACCAGTCGCAGTAGGCGTTCCAGGTGAAACGGTAGCAGGCGGTGGCGTAGTCGTCGAAGCGGTAGGCGTCGAGTGCGGCGGTGGCTTCGGCGATGGCGTCTGAGGCTTTGGCGAGGATCCATCTTGTGAGCGGGAGTGTGGCCTGGTCTGGGGTGAAGGCGGGATCGGGGCGGATTTCGTTCATTTCGCAGAAGCGGGCGGCGTTCCAGAGTTTGGTGATGAAGCTGCGGCTGGTCTCGACGGCGGCGGGGCCGAGTTTCACGTCTCGGCCGGGGCCGGTGAGGCGGGTGATGGCGAAGCGCAGCGCGTCGGCGCCGAACTGGTCGATCAGCGCCAGGGGGTCGATGACGTTGCCCTTGGACTTGCTCATCTTCTGGCCTTTTTCGTCGCGGACGAGGCCGTGGATGTAGATTGTGCGGAAGGGCACGTCGCCCATGAAGTGAAGGCCCATCATCATCATGCGGGCGACCCAGAAGAAGATGATGTCGAAGCCAGTGACCAGCACGTTCCCGGGGTAGTATTTTGCCAGTTCGGGCGTTTGGTTGGGCCAGCCGAGGGTGGAGAAGGGCCAGAGGGCGGAGCTGAACCAGGTGTCCAGCACGTCGTTGTCGCGGGTGATTTCGGTATGGGTGCCGTAGTGGGTGTTGGCGGCGGCCTGGGCGTTTTCTTCGTTGAGTTCGACGAAGACTTCGCCGTCTGGGCCGTACCAGGCGGGGATGCGATGGCCCCACCAGAGTTGGCGGCTGATGCACCAGGGTTGGATGTCGCGCATCCAGGCGAAGAAGGTGTTTTCCCATTGCTGGGGGACGAATTTGGTTTTTCCCTGCTCGACGGCTGCGATGGCGGGTTTGGCGAGTTCTGCGGCGTTGCAGTACCACTGGACGGTGAGTAGGGGCTCGATGGGGACACCGGAGCGGTCGCCGTGGGGGACCTGGTTGGTGTGGGGAACGGTTGCGACGAGGATTTCGAGGCGTTCGAGTTCGGCGACGATGCGTTTGCGGGCCTCGAAGCGGTCGAGGCCTTCGAGGGTGCGGGTGAAGTCGGAGGCGGTGGAGAGATCGAGTTCGGCGAGAGTGATGCGGCCTTCTCGGTCCAGGATGGAGGGCATTTCTAGGTTGTGGCGGCGGCCGACCTCGAAATCGTTGAAGTCGTGGGCGGGGGTGATCTTGACGGCACCGGTGCCTTTTTCGGGGTCCGAATAGGTGTCGGCCACGATGGGGATGAGGCGGCCGGTGAGCGGCAGGACGACCATCTGGCCGATGAGGCCGGTGTAGCGTTCGTCTTCTGGGTTCACGGCGACCGCGGTGTCGCCGAGCATGGTTTCGGGGCGGGTGGTGGCGACCGTGATGGTGCGGCCGCTGCCGTCGGCCAGGTTGTATTGCAGGTGCCAGATGGAGCCGCGGATTTCTTTGGTTTCGACTTCGAGATCGGAGATGGCCGATTGGAATTTCGGGTCCCAGTTCACGAGGCGGCGGTCGCGGTAGATCAGGCCTTCGCGGTGGAGTTTGACGAAGACTTCGCGGACGGCGACGAAGAGGCCTTCGTCCATGGTGAAGCGTTCGCGGGGCCAGTCCAGCGAGGCGCCGATGCGGCGGAGCTGTTCGGTGATGGCGCCACCGGATTCGGCTTTCCACGCCCAGACGCGTTCGAGGAATTTGTCGCGGCCGATGGCCTGGCGGGTGGTGCCTTCGGCGGCGAGGAGGCGCTCGACCACCATCTGGGTGGCGATGCCGGCGTGGTCGGTGCCGGGCTGCCACAGAGTGTCCCTGCCCTGCATGCGGCGGTAGCGGATGAGAATGTCCTGCACCGTCATGGTCAGCGCGTGGCCCATGTGCAGGCTGCCGGTGACGTTCGGCGGCGGGATCATGATGGTGAATGGGTCGGCTCTGCGTTCGGGATGGGCGGCGAACGAGCCTGTGTTCTCCCAGCCCGCATACAGCGCGCGCTCGGTTTCGGACGGAGAATGGCTTTTGGACAGCATCGCGGAACGGCCGATCGGTCACAGGTGGATGCGCGCCCCGGGAGCGGGACGGCAGACGCAATTCTGGTTTAAGGACAGAGTGAAGCTGGCATCAACCTGCGTTGTGCGGGGGGCTGCGTTTCATACGCTGCCATCGGCCCATGTGGATCAGCCGCCGGCGCGCTGGGACACGCGTTCGATTTCGGCACGCACCACGCGCTCCACCAGTGCGGGAAGGTTGGAGTCGAGCCATTCCTTCAGGATCGGCCGCATCTCGTCGCGCACCATGTCTTCCAAGGTTGGGCCGCCGCGATACAGCGAAACCTGGCGTTCGGCGGCCAATGTGCGCATCAGGGCCCCCATGGATGCGGAGGCGGCGTCGGTGGCCGCCTGTGCCACCAGCGGGCCGACCGGGGGCAGGCAAGCCGAGTGGGCGGAGCCGTTCGCGTGATCCATACCGCGACCGTCGCCGTTGCCTGATTTCATGGGAGCCTCCGGTGGGATGACAGCGGTTGGCGCAGCCTGGTGGGCAGCAGCGGGTTGGGTGGCAGGTTGGACAGGCATGGGTTCGGGCTGTGGCGTGTTGATGCCGAGGGGGGAATCCGGTGGGGCGGGGCGGTTTGCGCCATCATGCTTCGGCGCCGTCACCAGCATCGATTCATCGAGGTTGAGAACCTCATCCGGCTGGCTGCCGGGCTTTTCGATCAATGTTTCGTCTTCACTGAGGATTCGGCGAATCGATGCCAGGATGTCCTCCATGGAGGGATCGCTCTCGGTTCCGGCTTGCAGCGGAGCGGGGCCGAACCCCGCCTGCGGTGAGCCATGTCCATTCACGCCGCTCATCGCTTGTCCCTTCTCGCACAAAGTGCCGCCGGCATCACGACGCCGTGAGGCATTCTAGAGCAGATGCAACTACCTTAGAAACCACCAAGGTGCTGCAGGCCGCACTATTCCGGGGAATTCAGCGACCGGGCTGGCCGGTTGCGAAATCCCCGGTGCCGATCCACCGATTCCGAACGGCCTGATAGTACGCCGTCTCGTCATAGAGTGGCACCTGAAGGTTAAGATCTCGTGCAGTCAGGCGCCCGACCGCCGAGGTCACCTGATAGGACGCGGTGACCAAATTGGCGAGATTCTGCACCAGCGTGGTGCGGCTGTTCAGCAGCGTCTGCTCGGCGTTCAGCACATCCAGCGTGGTGCGGCTGCCGACGATGGCTTCACGCTGGGTCCCTTCCAGCGCGATCTGGTTGGAGCGGATCTGGGTGCGCGTGCTGTCGATGGTGGATTTTGCCGCCTGATAGGTTTCCCATGCGCTGATCACCTGCTGCACCGCGGTGCGCTTGGCGTCGTCCACCAGACGGCGGCTCTGCTGTTCAGTCTGGCGTGCGGCGCGGATGGCGGCGTATTCCGAACCACCCTGATAGATCGGCACGGACAGGCTGGCCACCACCTGCCCGCCCTCGGTCCTGACATTTTTCTGGGTAGAGTTCTGGGTGTAGGAACCGGTGCCCTGGATGCTGAGGGTGGGCATCAACGCACCGTATTGCAGGTCGAAATTGTCCTTGTCGGCCGCGTTCTGGAACAATGCCGCGATCACGGTGGGATTGTTGCCGGCGGCCTGCGCCTTGGCTTCCTCCAACGTGCGGGTTGGCAGCTTCAGCGGCTGCGGCTCTACCAGCTTGTCCGGCAGTTCGCCGACCAGGCGCTGGAAGGTGGCACGTGCCGTCTGCAGATTGCCTTCGGCGGTCTGGCGTGTGGCGGAGGCGCCGGCCAGCGCGGCTTCGGCCTGTGCCACGTCCGTGCGCGTGATCTCGCCCACGCGGAAGCGATCGTTTGTCGCCTGGAGCTGGCGTTGCAGAACCTGCTCGTTGTTGCCGTTCAGCGCCAGGATCTGCGTGGTGGAGATCACGGTCACGTAGGAGGACACTGTGTCCTGAAACAACTGCTCCTCGCTGGCGATCAGCTTGGCGCGCTGCGTCATCACCTGGTTTTCAGCGCGATTGGTGCCCGCCGTGGTGCGACCGCCGCGATAAATCGGCTGTGTGACGGTGGCCGAGCCGGTGGCGATGGCGCGTCCTTGCTGGGTGGTGATTTCACGCCCCGTGATGCCGGAGATCTGGGTGCCGACCGCCGAGCCGGCGGTGCCGCTGACGATCACCTGGGGTCGCCACCCTGCGAGTGCGGTTGGCACGTTCTCGTCCACCGCGCGGAGCTGCGCGCGCGCGGCCTGCAGGGCGGGGTTGTTTGAATAGGCCGCTGCCAGCGCCTCCTGCAGGGTGCGAGACTGTGCCATGGCCAGGCCCGGCGTCAGGGCCAGTGCGCCGAAGATGGCACCCAGCAGAACCGAGCGGGTCGGGCCGGAGAGCCGAAGGTGACGTCGCTTCACATGCATCTCATCATTCCCCGCAATCCGCCTGATCCATTTCCATCAAGGGCCAATCCCATCGTGGACCAGCCCCCGCACGGCTTCAATCGTGTGACACAGCCGGTGCAGCTTCGCCAATGTTTTACCAAGGGGGCGAGCGACTGGATTAGGTCAGCCTTAAAAAACGAATGCGGGTGCGCGCCGCAGCGCGGGCAACGGCGGCAGGGCGCAGTCGAAAACCGGCACGAAGCTTATGCCGGCAGACGCCTTGCGGCCAAGGACCGCCTGGCCCATCCGGCCGCCGGCATCGCAGCGCACCATCACCACCACGCCATCTGACGCCAGCTGGTTGAGCAGTGCCGGCGGAAACTGCTCCGCCGCACCGTCGACAAAGATGCAATCATAAGGTACGCCGGCCGCAGAACCTGCGGCGATCGGCCCTTCGACGAGAGACACGCGCGGTGCATAGGCGGCCAGAGCCGGGCGTGCGATTGCCAGCAGGCCGGGATCATCCTCTACCGCAGTGACGGCAGCGCCACAGGCGGCCAGCAAAGCGGCCGCATAGCCGGTGCCGGCGCCCACCACCAAAACCTTTGCGCACCCTTCGATCAGGCTGAACTGCACCATCCGCGCCACCACCATCGGCGCCGGCAGCACCCGGCCATTGGCCAGCTTCACGTTGTCATCGGCGTAGGCGCGGGCCTGCTGCGCCCCGGGCAGGAATGCCTCGCGCGGGAGCGCCCGCATGGCGGCGATCACCCGCGAATCGGTAACTTTGTTGGGGCGGACCTGACTGTCCACCATCATGGTTCGGGCGGCAGCGAAGTCCGTTGCGCGGGAGGCGGTCATATCGGGTTTGTCCAATCGCAGGCCGCGCGCACACGGCGACAGTCGCGCGACCCAGCATACCGCGCCGCAGCGTGGCGCGCCAAGCCGGGATAGCGACCGCATGCAAAACCCGGGAGTGCGGACGATGCGGGCACCTGGCCGCGCTGCGACACATCCGCTTCGCATCGCTGTAGCCACACTTGACCTGGATAGATGGAGGCGTTGTTGTCCCAGGGCCGTGCGACGCGTAACGGCGACGGGTTATCTTCAAGGAACTTACGCTTGGTCCTTTCACCTTCGGCAGAACCGATAGCTGAGCGTTCGCGTGTCCTGAGATACCTGGCCTTGGGGTTGGACCAGTCTTCACTTCCGCTGTTTGTTCTCGATGATGATATCAGAATGCTCCATGCCAATCCTGCCGGGCGCAATCTGCTGCGAGGAAAGGTCCTGCGCCTGAAGGACCAGCATCTTATCACCGGCCGCCGGGCCGAGAACACGGCCATGCAGGCCGCCTTGCGTGCCGTGTCTGACAATCCGAGCCTGGTCCGGCTTTGCGACCGCGAAGGACGCGGCGTCTTGATCCTCACGATCCAGTTGCTGCTGGCGTCAGCCGATCTTTCCGTGATCATTGTCCGGGCCATCGATCTGCGCGCCCCGGCGGCCGTGGGCCACGCCGAAATCTCGCGCCTGTTCGGACTTTCGCCGGCCGAGGGCCGTGTGGCCGCCTCGCTCCTGTCAGGGAATGATCCCGCCGCGATCGCCGAGGCCCTGGATATCGCTGCGGAAACCGTCCGCACCCATCTGAAGCAGGCGATGGGCAAAACCGGCACCCACTCGCAGGCGCAGCTGATCGGCGTGCTGGTGCGGGGGACACAGGCGATCGTTCCGATCTGAATATTGCCCGTTTGCATCACCGTTTGTTGGAAAAGGGGCGTTCCTTCACCCAAACGGGTGAGGCCCGATCCGATAAATTCGTCCATTCCCATTCCCGACTTGAAACGGTGCACTTGGACGGCTTCCGCCAGGACACCCTACATCTGGCGGGAAATTTCACATGTCGGTTGCAGCAGCGAACGCCAACGGTGCCCTTTTCTTGCACGGCATCGTTTTTATCGACACTTCAGTAAGCGGCTACCAGGCGTTGCCAAGCTTGTTCCCTGCTGATTCCGAAATCGTGATGATCGATCAAGGGCAGGATGGGATTGCGCAGATCACCGCCGCCCTTTCCGGCAAAACCGGCATTGGCGCCATCCACGTCATCTCGCATGGCGAGGCAGGCATATTGGAAATCGGCAGCAGCGTTCTCACCGACAGTTCGCTGCCCCAGTTCGTCAGCCAGATCCAGTCTTGGTCCACAGCACTCGCGCCGGGCGCCAACATCCTGCTTTATGGCTGTGACCTGGCCAGCAACCCCGCCGGCCAATCCCTCGTGCAGTCGATCGCAAGCCTGACCGGCGCGGCCGTTGCTGCCTCCACCCATCTGGTGGGCGATGCTGCCTTGGGCGGCATTTCCGCATTGGATTACGACGTGGGAACCGTGGCCACCGCCGCGATCGACACCTCCGGGCTTGACGACGTGCTGACGCATTTCCGGGCGTCGAACCTGACCTGGAATGTGACGAGCGGCCGCACCGTCCAGTTCAACATGCAGAACTCGTTTCGCGCGTCGTATCCTTGGCCCAGCACGCCGGTGGTGGGCGCGATCATTAACTCGCGCTACAGCTTCGATTTCGGTGACGGAACCTCTACCCCGATATATCTGAAGGTACTCTCGGTCATCACACTCGACGACTATTTCGTGGGCCAGTTCGTCACCTCGACGGGCACCGCGATTGCCCACACCTATGCCGCCGACCTCAACTACACCGCGTCCTGGGAGAATATGAACAGGATTTCGACCAGCCAGAATTTCGCCGACCAGGGGTGGAGAGCCCAGACCATCGTCGATGTCGGACGCAGCACGCAATCTCCGGTCAGCGCGCTGCCGGCGATCATCCAGATCGCAGACAACGCGATCGCCACATTTCAGATCCCGGCCACCAACGCCGATGGCGACACGCTGGTGTACAAGCTGGGCACCGCGAACCAGTTCATCAGCTCGGGCAGTTCCGGTGCAACCGTGGTCGCCCCAGCTGGCCTAAGCGTGAACAGCGCCACCGGCCTCGTGACGTGGGACATCCGCAACAGCGTCCAACCCGCGGTGGCCGTTGGCCAGCTTTGGGTGGCGACCGTGATGGTCGAGGCCCATGACAGGGTGACCGGCGTCCTGAAGACCGAAACCCCGTTGGATTTCCTGCTGAAGATCGTCGACACCTCCAGCAACAAGCCGCCGGTTTTCACCGTGGTCCCGCCGACCACCACCATCAACGTGGGCCAGACCAAGGAAGTGGTGCTTGTCGCCACCGACCCGGCCAACCAGCTCACCAGCATCACCGCGCTGAACCCGCCGATCGGGCTGACGACCCTCTACCACGCAAGCGAGGGTGAACTGCATGTGGACTTCACGCCGACCGCGGCCGAGGCCGGTTCCAGCTTTGTGGTCAATTTCCAGGCGCTGGACGCGCAGGGGCTGACCACCAACACGTCTGTCATCTTCACTGTGCCGCTTGCTTATCCTGTCGTCACGCTTGAGGCCCAGCCCGCCGCATCCAACGTCACGCACGCCGTGCTCGGCAGCGCGGTGGCCGGCGCCGGCAACGATCCGTTGACGGTCACGCTCACATCAGACGCAGCGTTTGCGTCGGGCAGCAGCATCACGCTCAGCAACGGAGTGCTGACCTACACGCCGGGCCTGGTGACCGCGGCCAAGGCGGGCGCCGACATCATCCATTACACCGTGACGGACACCGTGTCGGGCGCTGTGACCCACGAGACGCAGACCGTCGCCCTCGGCAACGGCCCGACCCCGGCTGTCACGCTTGCCACGGCACCCCACGCCGACAACACGCACACCGCCCTGCTGGGCACCGCCGCCCCCGGTCTTGCCGGCGACGCGCTTTCGGTGCGCCTGACCTCGGACGCGGATTTCGCCACCGGCAGCAGCCTCACACTGACGGCCGGCCAGCTGGTCTACACCCCCGGCCTGGTGAATGCGGCCAAGGTGGGGCCTGACGCGATCAGCTATACCGTCACCGATCTGCGCACCGGCGCCGTCACCTCCGAGACGCAGATCGTCACGCTCAGCAACGGCCCCTCGCCCATTGTGACACGTGCCACCGCCCCCACCGCCAACCGGCATGATCCGGCCATCCTTGGCACCGCCATCGCCGGGTTGAACAACGATCCGCTGATCGTCACGCTCAATTCCGACAGCAATTTCATCATCGGCAGCAGCATCACCCTGGCCGGCGGCATTCTGACCTACACGCCGGGCCTGGTCACGATCGGTAACATCGGGTCCGACACGCTTGGCTATACCGTGACCGACACCGTCACCGGCGCGTCCACCTACGAGACACAGACGCTTACGCTGACACTGTTGGATGTGAAGTCGAACAACACGGTCTATCTCAGCGGCCAAAGCAACAGCGTGACCGGCCCGCTGCACCGCGCGCTGTCCAGCCAAAACCAGGGCGCCGAGATTGACCAGACCCCATGGATTTCTGGCGGCACCATCACCGGCACGCCCGATACCGAGACCATCCGCGTGCTGGGCTACAACAACACGATCATCGCCGATGGTGGCGACGACACCATCTATGCCGGCAGCAGCGACGAGCATGTGATCGTCAGCGACTTCGACGGTGACAACATTGTCAAAGGCTTCGTCAACACGAGCAAGGTGGTGCTGGGCGATGGCAACAACACCATCGACCTTGGCGGCTACGGCAACAGCATCACCCTTGGAAACGGCAATAGCACCGTCAATGCCAGCGCCGCCCAGGCGATTGTTGTGGTGGGCGACGGTGACAACACCATCATTGCCGCCGGCTACGACAATGTCATCACGACAGGCAGCGGCCACGACACCATCGATGCCGGCGTGGGCTCGGCCCGCGTCACCATTGCCGGCGGCACCAGCAGCGTTACCGCCGGTGGCTATTACAACGTGTTCCACATCGCCGGCGGCACGACCTCGCTGGGGGGGTTCACAGGCTACGCCACCGTGAACATGGGCCAGGGCTTCGGCACCGCCGACAGCATCGACCTGCGTGACACAGCATCGGACATCTTCACCTTTTCCCATGGCCAGATGCTGGTGACCAAGGCGGACGGCGAGCTGGTGGCCACCATCAACACGCCAGGCGGCAAGATTGTCTCGGCCATCGATGACGGTGCCGGCGGGCACAGGATCGTGCTCGGACTGGTGACGCCTCCGGCCCCACCGGTCATCACCGAAACGCAATGGGGTGTGACGCTCGCTCTCGGTGACGCCACCAAGACGGTCCATCTCGCCGGCTTCAACAACACCGTCACCGGTGGCAACGGCAACCATTCGATCGATGGTGATTTCGGTGGGCTCAACCTCAGCCTGCAGGCGGGCAACAACACCGTCGCCGTTCATGGCTACGGCGACACCATCACACTCGGGGCCGGCAACAACACCGTCAGCGGCACCGTCGGCTCCACCGTCGTGCACACCGGCGCAGGCAACCAGGCCATCGCGACAGGCGGCTTCTACAACGACATCCAGACCGGGGCAGGCAACAGCACGCTCTACGCTGGAGCCGGATACAGCCATGTCGATGCCGGCTCGGGCACCAACACCATCACCGCCGATGGCAACCAGAACAAGATCGCCACCCATCTCGGCGAGAACACCGTGGCACTCTCCGGCTGGAACAACCTGATCCAGGCCGGTGCCGGGCACACCGTGGTGACCGGCGGCTACGCCAACACCTATGAGGTTTCGGCACTGGGCACCTCGGGCGGTGTCGAAGTGACGGATTTCTCCACCCTGTTCGGCGATGTGCTGAACCTGCACGATGTAATCGGCATCGGCTCCAAGGTGTCTGTGGCTGACGGCGCCACCGGCAACCTGCTGGTGTCGGTCGACGACGGCAGCCACATGTTCGAGGTGGCCAACCTTCACGGCATGGCCGGCAATTCGCTGGCCACCTTGTTCGCCAATCACAGCGTGACGGTCTGATAGGGATGTGATGCTAGGGGCTCGGTCCCTCGCATCACAGCTGCGGATCTGGAGATCAGCAGTCCGCAAATTTTCCGTGGGGCAGCGGGCAAGCCCGCACGTAAGCATCTAGATAACATCAGAGAAATCCGATATACCTGGGCTGGGGCTGAAACCGGCTGATTTCGGCGGTTTTTTCTTCAAGCCCAGCACTGGCGGTCCGGTGGCAGAGTGGTGATGCAACGGATTGCAAATCCGTGGATGCCGGTTCGATTCCGGCCCGGACCTCCACCCACCCTCTCGTGCTCGATAACGGGATTGGTGTATTCAGCCCAGAGACGTCACGGATTGCGAAGCGCCATGGACGGTCAAGACATCGCGGCATACGGCCTGGCCGAGATCAATTCGGCGCCGATGGGACGTCCGCTGGTGGTAGCGCAGCTTGGACAGTCCTTGGACGGGCGTATCGCCACCCTTTCGGGGCACAGCCAATGGATCAACGGCAGCCACGCGCTGGACCATCTGCATGCCCTGCGCGCCGCGGTGGACGCGGTGGTGGTGGGTGCTGGCACCGTGATCGCGGACGATCCGCAACTGACGGTGCGCCGGGTGGCGGGCACGCATCCGGCCCGCGTGGTGATCGATCCGAACGGGCGGGTGCCTGCGGGTGCCAAATGCTTCCAGGACACCGGCACGCGGCGGTTTTGCGTCACGGCGCGACCAGGCCCGCTGCCTGACGGGGTGGACGCGATCATCGTGGCGCCGGGGGCACGCGGGATGGCGCCCGCAGACATCGTGGCCGCCCTGTTCGCCCGCGGCCTGCGCCGTATCCTGATCGAGGGCGGCGCCGACACGATTTCCCGATTCATCGATGCCGGCGCGGTGGACCGCCTGCATGTGCTGCTGGCGCCGGTGATCCTCGGCTCAGGCCGCCCCGGCCTGGATCTGCACCCGATCGCGACGGTGCACGACGCGCTGCGGCCGGCCACGCGGGTGCATGTGTTCCCTGACGGGGATGTGTTGTTCGACTGCGACCTGCGGACGAGAAGTTAGATTTGGAATAATTCGAGTATGGCGGCCACCTGGGCGGCCGTTTGGTGCCAATCCGGCAGCGCCTGCCCGCCGGCCCAGGACGCAGCGCCGCAGGACGCGCGCAAGGCCGGGTCATCAAGCATCCGCGCCAGCGCCACGCGAAGACTGGGCATGTCGCCGGGCTGGCAGGGAAGCGAGGCACCTGGGGGCACGGTGTCGGCCAGGGCACCGGCGTCGGTTGCCACCAGCGGCAGCCCGTGCGCCATCGCTGATGCCACCGCCATGCCGTAGCCCTCGTGCAACGAGGCCGAGACGAAGATGTCGGCTGTTGCATAGAAAGATTCGAGGCGGACTTCGTCTACCGCGCCTTCCAGCGTTATCCGGCCCGCCAGGCCAGCATTTTCGATTTCTACGCGCAACAATGCGACATGGTGGCAATTGCGGGACAGGTCGCCCACGATGCTCAGCCG
>JBBROR010000060.1:0-13702 GCA_038229175.1 Acetobacterales bacterium
GCCGGCGCCAAGGAGGTGCGGCTGCTCGACCGCTACGAGTCCGACGCGCATGTGCCGAGCTTCGACAAGGCGGTGGATTTCGGCTGGTTCTACTTCATCACCAAGCCGTTCTTCTACGCGATCGACTTCCTGAATGGATTTCTCGGCAATTTTGGCCTCGCCATTTTGGTCTTCACCCTGGGACTGAAGCTGCTGTTCTTCCCGCTGGCGAACAAATCCTACCGCTCGATGAGCAAGATGAAGCTGCTGGCGCCGAAAATGACGGCGCTGCGGGAGCAGTACAAGGAAGAGCCCGCCAAGCTGCAATCCGCGATGATGGGCCTCTACAAAACCGAGAAGGTGAACCCGGCCAGCGGATGCCTGCCGATGATCATCCAGATCCCGGTGTTCTTCTCGCTCTATAAGGTCATCTTCGTCACCATCGAGATGCGGCACGCGCCGTTCTTCGGCTGGATCCATGACCTTTCGGCCATCGACCCCACCAATGTGTTCAACCTGTTCGGCCTGCTGCCGTTGGATCCGTCGGTCTATTCGCACTACCTGCATCTGGGTGCATGGCCGTTGATCATGGGTGTCACGATGTATTTCCAGCAGAAGCTGAACCCCCCGCCGCCGGACCCCACCCAGGCGAAACTGTTCCAGTTCATGCCCATCATCTTCACCTTCATGCTGGCAAGCTTTCCGGCTGGATTGGTGATCTATTGGAGCTGGAACAATTCGCTGACCATCCTGCAGCAAACGCTGATCATGCGGCGCACGCGCCTTGTGGCGCCCAATGCCGCACGTGTGCCGGCGGTGAAGTCCTGACCGAGCTCCTGACAAACCCGTTCGAAAAAACACCCGAACAGGCGGAAGCGGACCGGCTGGCTGCGATCGAGGCCGGCCGGCTGCTGTTCGCAGCACAATGCGACTTCTTCTTCGCCTCCCAGCGTCTGGACCAGCTTCCGCCCACCGGCCTGCCGGAGGTGGCGTTCGCCGGGCGGTCCAACGTGGGCAAGTCGTCACTGGTGAACGCCCTTACGGGTCGCCACGCGCTGGCCCGGATTTCGGCGCAGCCTGGGCGCACCAAGCAGCTCAACTTCTTCAACCTTGGCGGTCGGCTGGCGCTCGTGGACATGCCGGGCTACGGCTATGCCATTGCCACCAAGGAGGTGAAGGAGGACTGGCAAGGGCTGATGTTCAACTACCTTCGCGGCCGAACCACCCTGCAGCGCGTGGTGTTGCTGCTCGATGCCCGGATCGAGGTCAAGGAGAACGACCTCGCCGCCATCAGCACGCTCGACCGCGCGGCCGTGCTGTATCGCATCGTGCTCACGAAGGCAGACAGCGTGAAGCCGCAGGATCTGATCCGCAAGCAGGCTGAAATCCAGGCCCTCGCGCGCAAGCATCCGGCCGCCTTGTCGGACATCATCACCACCAGCAGCGCCTCTGGTCTGGGGATCGCAGAACTGCGCGCTGATCTGGCGGCACTTGGCAACCCCGCCTGAGCCGCCGCAGGGTGGGTGGCCTTGCTTGACCGAGGCTGCCCGACCAATCAAAACGCCTGTCACGGACGCGCCACGGCACTGGCGGGAGGGGGCCGCCTTATGACTTCGACCGACCACGATTTCGAATCCCCGCCGCACGAGTCGGCCGCCGAGCAGGCCAGGATTCTCGTCCACGCATTGCCGTTTCTGCGTCGCTACGCCGGCGCCACCATCGTGGTGAAATACGGCGGGCATGCCATGGGCGAAGAGCATCTGGCGCAGATGTTTGGCCGCGACATCGCCTTGCTCAAGCAGGTCGGCATGAACCCGGTCGTGGTGCATGGCGGCGGGCCACAGATCAATTCCATGCTGAAGCGGCTGGCGATCACGTCCACCTTCGTCGATGGGCTGCGGGTGACGGACGCTGCGATGGTCGAGGTGGTTGAAATGGTGCTGGCCGGTACCGTCAACAAAATGGTTGCCGGCCTGATCAACCAGGCCGGCGCGCTTGCGGTCGGCATCTGCGGAAAGGATGGCGGGCTCATCCGCGCCCGCAAGCTGCAACGCTCGGCGATTGACCCGGGCAGCAGGATCGAGCGCGTTCTGGATCTGGGATTTGTGGGCGAGCCCGAGCATGTCGACGTGCGCGTCATCCACGCCTTGACCGGCGCCGGGCTGATCCCGGTGATCGCCCCCGTGGGTGTGGGCGCCGATGGGCAGACCTACAACATCAACGCAGATACCGTGGCCGGTGCCGTGGCCGGTGCGCTCGGCGCCACAAGGCTGCTGATGCTGACCGATGTGCCGGGGGTGCTGGACAACAACAAAGTACTGATCCCCGAGATGACGGTGGCCGAAGTGGCGGCCGGCATTGCAAGCGGCATGATCAGCGGCGGCATGATCCCCAAGGTCGAGAATTGCGTCGACGCAGTGAAGCGCGGCGTCAAAGGCGCGGTCATTCTGGATGGCAGGCAGCCTCACGCGTGCCTGCTGGAGCTGTTCACCGAAGGCGGACCCGGCACGATCATTCGCCCCTGAGCCGATCGGGAGGGGTGGATCGATAGCGCATCAGGTGGCAGCAACCATGCGGTAAATTTGCCCGATAAGCCCAGGGACCATGGCGTGATGGATCCACAGTCCTGAATCTAGCACGTTTTAGCATGTCGGGCCCCGACCGCAGCAGGAGCGCCGATCCGGATCAGCAGATCCACCTGCCAATGCATTTCCTCCGGGGTCAGTGGGAATCCGCCACTGGCATTGGGCTGCAACACAGCCTCAGGCGGCAGGCGCAGCAGCAGGGTTTGCAGCGTGCCGGCGCATCCCATGGACATGCCGGCACGCCAGATGAGACTGACCAGCCCTTTTGTGCTTCGCAATGTGCCGGCACGATCCACAACCGCTGCCGCCACGCAACCGGCCACGGCCAACATGGCGATGCACATGCGAACCTCGCCGCGCCGCGCTGCCGCCATCGTGGCCTCCTCCGTCAGTTGCCCCGCCTTTGCCATCGTTTGCGCCAGGGCTATGGCTTCATCCAGGCTGGGCGGTCTGGGGCCGGATACCGGCAGGCTGGCGTGCTGGCCAGCCAATTTCGGCGCCAGGCGCAGGGCGATATCATGGGCCAGGGCGGGTGGCAGGTCGGCACGCAACGCGAGGTCTGCCAGCGCGTCATGCACCGCGAAATCAGCAAGTGCGCGGGATGCGGCAGCCGACAGGCGCGGCCTGCGCGCCAGACCCACATGCCATTGCGGCTGGTCCACAGCCGCAGCGATCAGACGATCCAGCGCCGCCTCGCTGATCCCCGAGGACTGGTTTTCGAGCAGGGCCGTGATTGCCTCTGGGGTGCCGGTTACGGTGATGCGGTCAGCAACTCTGGCCGCCAGATAGGGGCGCCTGGCCACCGAGATCAACGTGCCCGGCCCGATCGGTTGAGCCACCAGCGCCAGAAGATCCTCGGTGTTAAGCAACGGCGAAAGCCGGATGATCGGGTCGGACACGGCCACGCAGGGGTCACGCGCCAGCTGCAGGATCAAAGCGTGCGGCACGTCCGGCAACTCCCGGATCACTTCGGCGATCGCCAGGCGAACGCGCATCGCCTCATCCGCCACAAGGGTGGTCAATGCCGACATCGCCTGCGCCTGCAGCGGCGCCAGCCGCGCCATGGGCAGGCTTGGCAGCAACAGCGCCAGGCGATGCGCCAGCAGCGCGCGCACCCGCTCATCGGGATCGCCCACCATGCGGTGCAGAAGCGTCCCGGTGGCGGCCGGGTTGATGGCCAGTGCCGCGCGCACCGTCACCGACGGGTCTTCTACCATCGCCGACAGGATGGCTTCGCTGGCGGTGGGGTCGGAAGCCAGCCGAACCTTGTGCCGTTCCGTCGTCTCGACCTCCGCTGCAGCCTTGGTGCCGATCACGACGGCTCCTCCGTGCGAGAGACCAGCCAATGTCCGCGTCCGGATCGTTTCACCTGATACATCACCTGATCGGCGCGCTGCATCAGCATGTCCACATCCTCCCCCCGGCCGGGCCAGCGTGTGGCGATGCCGATCGACATCGTCAGCGGCGGCGCCATGTCCACTGCCAGATGCTGCAGAAGCTTCGGCCCCTCCAGGCGCAGCTGCTCGGCGCGCTCGGCGGCCGAGAACTCGTCCGTGGCATCCAGCCAGATGGCAAATTCATCGCCACCCAGCCGCGCCACCAGGTCTTGCGCGCGAACAACCGATCGCAGGATGGACGCGGTGAGGACCAGCGCCTCGTCGCCGGTGTCATGGCCGCGGCAATCGTTCAACGCCTTGAAGTTGTCGAGATCGATGAAGAGCAGCGTGCCCGGCGTGTTGTCTCGCTCCAGCCGGTCCAGCCTTCGTGCCATTTCCTCGAAGAAGGCGCGGCGATTGAGCAGGCCGGTCAGCGGATCGGTCCGCGCCTGCCGGGCCATCTCCCGCTGGATCGCCTCATGTTCCAGGATGACGCGCACCAGCCCGGTGGCCGAGGATGCAAGCACCACATCATCGGTATCCATGCTGCGCCCGCCCACCGGCCGCCACAGCGCCAATCCTGCCTGATTGCCGAAGCGTGTCTGGCAGGGGCAGACCAGCACCACATGGCCGTCAGCCGTGCTGGCCTGGGCCGGCTCCACCAGCCGGTCCTCCAGCAGGCTGAGGGCCTTGTACAACACCCCGGTCATCCCCGTGCCGGTCTGGTGAAGCACGCTCGGCAGCACGCCGTCGCCTGACATATCGACCACCGCGGCGCCTTCCAGCCCCATGCCCGCCGTCACTGATTCGAGTGCCACCTGCATCATCCGCGGGGCCAGAACCTCCTGGCGCATACGCCACAGGATATGGTCCAGCATCTCGCCGCGCCGCAGCGATGTGGCGACAGAGGCGTCGTGCACGTCTTGTTCTGAGATGTCCTGCCCCAGTCCGCGGGCACCGATGATGTTGCCTGCTTCGTCCAGCAACGGAGCGGCTGCGAAGGAAAAGCACACGCTGCCGCCATCCGGCCGCAGCAGCCATGCCCGCCTCGCCCGAACCTGGGTGGTGGGGCGGAACGGGTTGATGTTCTGCGAGTCGATGCTGCCGGCCAGGATCGTGGCCGCGTCCTGCCCGAGCAGGCTTGCCACCGGCCAGCCAAAGGCTGGGTCCGGCGCCAGGAACACGAAGCGGCCGTCGCGATCTGTCTCGAACGCCAGGTCCCCGGCCATCAGCGCCATATCCCGCCAGCGCTGGCGGCTTTGCAGCAGCGCCGAGCGAAGGGGATCGAAGCTGCGCCCCACGGACGATCCGATGCGGGATTGGTCGTCGCCCTGCCGCATCAGGCTGTCCAGCACATCTTCCGCCACGCCGCTGGACGGTTGGGGTGCGGAAGGATCGAACGCGGCGAAGGTCTGGTTCATGCTGATCCGGCTTTGATGCTGATCCGCATTTCAGGCTAAAAGAATGAACATAACGTAAGCGTCACAGCGGCAATTGGCGGCACGGCGGAATTGACACGCCGCTGCGCGCTGGACATGGTCCGCGCGACACACACGAGGCGCGCCCATGACCCAGACCACGCTGCAATCCACCATCGAAACCCTGTGGGACGGGCGGGACGCGCTGTCGTCATCCACCACCGGCGCGCCACGCGATGCCGTGGAGCAGGCGCTGGCGGCGCTCGAATCCGGAGAAATGCGCGTGGCCGAGCCCTCCGCCACGGGCTGGGTCGTCAACGAGTGGTTGAAAAAGGCCGTCCTCCTGTCGTTCCGCCTGCATGACAGCGGCCCGATGCCCGGCGCCGGAGGGTCGGATGTGTGGGACAAGGTGGCGATGCTCACCGCGGGTTGGGGCGAAAATAGGTTCCGAGAGGCCGGATTCCGCATGGTTCCGGGCGCCGTGGTGCGAAGATCCGCCTTCATCGCGCCCGGCGTGGTGCTGATGCCCAGCTTCGTCAATCTCGGCGCCTATGTCGGCCGCAACACCATGGTGGACACCTGGGCCACCGTGGGAAGCTGCGCGCAGATCGGTGCGAACTGCCACCTGTCCGGCGGTGTCGGCATTGGCGGCGTGCTGGAGCCGTTGCAGGCCAGCCCCACCATCATCGAGGACGACTGCTTCATCGGCGCCCGCTCCGAAGTGGTCGAGGGCGTCATCGTCGAAAAAGGCTCCGTGCTCTCGATGGGCGTGTTCATCTCGGCGAGCACGAAAATCGTCGACCGCGCCACCGGCGAGATCTTTGTCGGCCGCGTGCCGGCCTATTCCGTGGTGGTGCCGGGCACCCTGCCGGGCAAGCCGTTCCCTGATGGCAGCCCCGGCCCGTCGCTGTCGTGTGCCGTGATCGTCAAGCGCGTGGACGCGCAGACGCGCTCCAAAACCTCCATCAACGATCTCCTGCGCGATTGATGGCGGCCCTCCCGCTCGAAGTCAGCCTGGCCCAGGCGCTGATAGGCTGCGCCTCGGTCACGCCGGCTGATGAAGGTGCCCAGGCGCTGCTGGCCGAAACGCTGCAGCGGCTCGGCTTCACCGTCACGCATCTGCCGTTCGCCACCACGCCAAATCTGTTCGCCCGCATCGGAACCTCTGGCCCGCATTTCTGCTTTGCCGGCCACACCGATGTGGTGCCGGCTGGGCAAGGCACCTGGCGGCATCGGCCGTTCGGCGCCGAGATCGAAGACGGCATGCTCTACGGCCGTGGCGCCTGCGACATGAAAGGCGCCATCGCCGCATTCGTGGCCGCCTGTGCCCGCCGCCTGGAACGGCCCATTGCGGGCTCGATCAGCCTGCTCATCACCGGCGACGAGGAAGGCCCCGCCACGGATGGCACCGTGCGCGTGCTGGACTGGATGGCCGCCCACAATCAGATCCCGGATTTTTGTATCGTGGGAGAACCCACCAATCGCCACGTGCTGGGCGACGTCATTAAAATCGGCCGCCGCGGCAGCCTCAACGCTCGCGTCACCGTGCACGGCATCCAGGGCCACGCGGCCTATCCGCATCTGGCGGACAATCCCACGCATCGGCTGGTGCAGGCGTTGGCGGCCCTCACCGCCACGCCCAAAGACGCCGGCAGCGATTGGTTCGAGCCGACCACGTTGCAAATCACCAGCATCGACGTGGGAAATCCCGCCACCAACGTCATCCCCGCCAGCGCCAGCGCCATGCTGAACATGCGCTTCAACGACCAGCACAGCGGCGCGTCCCTCACCGCCTGGCTGCGCGCCACCTTGTCCCGATATGCCGAGCGGTTCGACCTGGACGTGCAGATCAGCGGCGAAAGTTTTCTCACATCGCCCGGTCCGCCGGTGGACCGGCTGCGTGCGGCCGTGGCGCGCAGCAGCGGCGTCACACCCAAGCTCGACACCGGCGGCGGCACGTCGGATGCCCGCTTCATCTCCCGATTTTGCCCGGTGGCGGAATTCGGCCTGATCGGCGCCACCATGCACCAGACCGACGAAAATGTGGGAGTTGTCGAACTCTCCGCGCTTGCCGGCATCTACGCCGCCATTCTGGATGATTTCGTGCCGGAGACCGCCGCATGAGCATCCTGGCCGGCATCATCCGGCTGGCCCGATTCAAGGCGGATGGCTTTGCCGCCTTCGCCGCCACCCCGCAGGCGCTGCTCAACAGCCTCGCGCCACTGGTCGCGTTCCCGCTGGTCGGCGGCCTCGGCGAACTTGCGCAGGGCAATCCGGGCACGGCCCTGACCGACCTTCTGGCCACCACCGTGGCGCTGCTGACGCCTTTGGTGGTGACGGAACACCTGGCCAAACGGTGGGGCCGCGGCGATCACTGGCTGCGCTTCGCCGTGGCGTCCAACTGGTGCCAATGGGTGCTGCCGCTGGGCGTGATGGTCATCGTCGCCGGGTTCTGGCTCCTGGCCCGGCTGGGCCTGGGGCTGGGCACCAGCGCGGTGGGCGGTGCCATCGTGGCGCTGATCATGTATGGCATCGGCCTGCACTGGTTTCTGGCACGACATGGCCTCGGCCTGTCCCGCGGACGTGCCACCTTGATGGTGCTGGCGGCGGACCTGATGACGGGCGCCCTGGTCATGCTGCCACGCGTGCTGGCGGCATGAGCAGCGTCTCAACCGGCATCCAGGCCGCCCTTCTTCTTGCGCGCGGCCGACCGGAAGGCCTGTTGCTGCTTGATCAGAAAGGCGAAGCTGCCCGAGGCGCCGCCGCGTTCAGCTTTTGGGCAATGGCGCTGGCCATGCCCGGCTTTGTGGCCCTGCATGTGATGGGCTGGGTGATCGGCGGCGAGCCGTCGGGCGTCGGGCGTGCGTTCGCGCAGGATGCACTCGGCTTTATCGTCGGGTGGCTGGCCTTCGCGTTGCTGTCGCATCGGCTTGCGCAGGTGAGCGGACGAGCCGGCCTGTGGCCCGTGTTCATCACCGCGTGGAACTGGTGCAACGTCATCCAGTATCTGCTGCTGGTGGCGGCCACCTTGCCGACGCTGCTCGGGTTGCCGGCCTTCGTGGGCCAGATGTGCTGGCTGGTGGCCATTTTCTGGGCGCTGTGGCTGGAATATTTCACCATGCGTCTGGCTTTGGCGCTGCCGCGACCGGCGGCGATTGCTTTGGTGGCGTTGGATTTTGGGTTGGGCGTCGCGATCGTGTTTGTGATCGCCGGGTTCGACTAGTGGTCCAAACCTGACGCTTGCTAGAGCGTGATGATTTTGGGTAGAATCAAAATTATCACGCTCTAGCCCCCAAACGGGCTGGGCTCGTAGCGCACGCCGGTGAGGTAAAGCCCGTACGGTGGCGCGGTGGGGCCAGCCGCCGCCCGGGTGCGGGCTTGAAGTGCCTCGGCCACCCGCGCAACCGGCCATTTGCCGGCGCCCACCAGTTTCAGGCTGCCGATCATGTTGCGCACCTGGTGGTGCAGAAAGCTGCGCGCCTCCACGCGCATGGTGATCGTCTCGCCGTCCTGCGCCAGCTCCAGCACGTCGATCGTGCGCATCGGTGATTTCGCCTGGCACGAGCTGGCGCGAAACGAGGTGAAGTCATGATGCCCCACCAGCGCCTTGGCGGCCTCGCGCATGGCCTCGATGTCGAGCGCGTGATCCACATGCCAGGCCCTCCCGCGGGCCAGCACCAGCCGCGCCTTGCGGGTGTTGATCACGTAACGATAGGCGCGCCCGGTGGCTGAAAACCGAGCGCTCCAGTTGTCTGCCACATCGGCGGCCTCCACCACGGCGGCGGCGTGCGGCTTCATGTGGTAGTTCAGCGCGTCGCGGATGGTGCCGAGGTCGAGATGGCGGGGCAGGTCGAGATGCACCACCTGGCCGGTGGCGTGCACGCCCGAATCGGTGCGCCCGGCGGCTGTGCAGGCGACGGGATGGCAGCCGACCAGCCGGCTCGCGGCACCCTCCAGCACGCCCTGCACGGACACGCCTGTTTTCTGCCGCTGCCAGCCCACGAAGCCGCCACCGTCGTATTCCAGCAGCAGCGCCACGCGCCGCATCAGCCGAACACGGTCCCGGCCGGAATTTTGCGGCCATTCAGAAACGCCTCCGCCGGCATCGCCGGGCGACCCCGGGCCTGCAGGCGGGTGAGGCGCAGCGCACCGTCGCCGGTGGCCACAGTCAGGTGATCGTCGAGCACGGTGCCGGGCGGGCCGCTGCCGTCTGCCACCGCCACCTCCAGCACTTTCAGCGTTTCGGTGTGCCCTGGCACGGTCCATTCGGTCGACGTGCCCGGCCATGGGTTCAGCGCGCGCACCCGGCGGTCGAGTGATGCGGTGTCGTCGCTCCAGTGCAGCTTTCCATCCTCCCGTGACAGCTTCGGGGCGTAGGTCACGCCATCTTGCGGCTGCGGAATCGGTGCCGGGCTTTCATGCAGCGCACGGACAACGAGGCCGGCACCAAGCTCGGCCAGCGCGTCATGCAGGGTCGTGGCGGTTGTCTGCCCGGTGATCGGGACGGCCGCCCGCAGCAGCATGGCGCCGGTGTCGAGCCCGGCATCCATCTGCATGATGGTCACACCGCTTTCGTGGTCGCCGGCCAGGATGGCAGCCTGAATCGGCGCCGCCCCACGCCAGCGCGGCAGCAGGCTGGCATGGATGTTCAGGCAGCCAAGGCGCGGCATGGCGAGCATTTCGGCCGGCAGGATCAGCCCGTAGGCCGCCACGACAGCGATATCGAGCTCGAGTTCAGAAAATTCCGCCCAATGACGTTCCCAGTCGACGGCACCGCGACGCAGCCGGGCAGGGGTGCGCACGGGCATGCCCAACGCCTCGGCCACGCCATGCACCGCAGACAGCCGCACCGACTGCCCGCGGCCAGACGGGCGCGGAGGCTGCGAATACACGGCCGCAATCTCATGCCCATCCGCCACCAGCGCCCGCAGCGCCACGGCGGCGAATTCCGGCGTTCCCATGAAGGCCACGCGCATGGCGTCAGGCCTGCTCACTGGCCTTGATCCGCTGCTCCTTGGCCAGCTTGCGCATGATCATGTTGCGCTTCAGCGCCGAGATGTGATCGACGAACAGAATCCCGTCGAGATGGTCGATCTCGTGCTGCAGGCAGGTCGCCAGCAACCCGTCCGCCTCGATCTCCTGGCGGACGCCGCGGGCATCCTCGAACCGCACCTTTATGCGCGTGGGGCGGCTTACATCGGCGAACTGGTGCGGCAACGACAGGCAGCCTTCCTCGTGCACCCTCATATCGGCGCTGGTGGCCATAATTTCGGGGTTCACGATCACCAAGGGCGACCGCACGTCGTTCAAGGCCAGGTCGATCACCGCCATGCGCAGGCTCACGCCCACCTGCGGCGCCGCAAGCCCGATGCCCGGCGCGTCATACATCGCAGCGAACATGCGCGGGATCAGAGTGCGCATCGTATCGGCATCCGCACCGATCACCCTGCGCGCCTTGGCCTTCAGCAGCGGATGCGGGGCGATCAGGATCGGAATGGGCGATAGGTCTGAAATCTCGGTCATGCGCCCGATGTAGCGATAACGCCGTGAGACATCAACGCGCCAAGCCCCTTGCAACACGCGGCACTGCTGCCAAAATAGGCAATACCGGTTGCCCAATGGGGGCCGGCGCCTGCCACCCCAGCTTCGCTCGTACGAGGAGGCCCGTCCGTGTCCACCCGGCTTTTTACCTCGCCGATGTTTCTCGGCTTCGACCATCTGGAGCAGATGCTCGAACGCGCCTCAAAAACGTCGTCGGATGGCTACCCGCCCTACAACATCGAACAGACCGGCCCGGCCGGCCTGCGCATTACGCTGGCGGTGGCTGGCTTCACGATGGACGACCTGCAGATCACCCAGGAAGACAACCAACTGGTCATCCGCGGCCGGCAGACCGACGACATCCAGGGCCGCGTCTTCATCCATCGCGGCATCGCCGCACGGCAATTCCAGCGCGCCTTCGTGCTGGCCGAGGGGATTGAGGTAAAGGGTGCCTGGCTCGACAGCGGGCTGCTGCATATCGATCTCGCCCGGCCGGTGCCTGCCACCAAGATCCGCACGATCCGCATCGGCCAGCCTGGTGCCGTGGTCGATGGCGACGCCGATCAGCCTTCAGAATAATTCAAGGACAGAGTCATGAACATCCGCGACATTTCGACCGACGAATTGCAGAAGCTCGGCATGCCCAGCGTGGCCTATCTGAAGCCCGTGAAGCTGAACGGAACCACCGGCTATTCCATCCACGCCGCCGACGGCACGCCGATGGCGATGGCGGCGGACCGTGATCTGGCAATCGCCGCGGTGCTGGAAAACGAGATGCATCCGACCTGGGTGCACTGAACCCAATCCACCAGGCGGCTTATCGGGCCGGCTTCTCCTAAAATGAGGCGCCGCCCCGCCAGAGCCCGCGCTGGTCGCTGCGGGCGCGGCTTTCTTCCGGGCTGAACGCGGGCATGTCCGCCCGCGCGCGGGCCCATCCATCGGCCACCAGCCGGCGGTTGATATCGGTATCGCCCGCCTCGCACATGCCTTGCACGAAGCCGGACGTGTCCCGCCCGGCGATGCGGCACAGAACAGTGCGTCCACGCACCAGATCGGCCAGGGCGGCCACCGCCGCGGCACCACAATCGAACGAGGCGCCATCCGCCCCGCGACAGCTGAAACCACGCGCTGGCGCCGCAACGCCTTGAAGGCGTATAATTGTCTCCCTCAGGCGCAGTGTGTCGCCATCGATCACCGCAACCTGCGCCGCATCGGCGCGCATGCTGCCGGATGGGCTTGGAACCCGGCCGAACAGGTCAGACGGCAAGGCCAGTAGCACCACGAAAGCGCCCACCACGGCGCCCACCAGCCCTGCCATCACGGTCCGGCCCATAGCACCGCCCTGGCCGCCTTTGCCCTGCTGGGAATTAAAAATGCGACGGGGTGGACGGATGCTCACGCGCAGGGCCCTCTGCCGACAACTCCCCCCACGCCTAGCGCGATCGTGGCTCGGTCGCAACGCTTGGGCGTCGAAAAACCAGTGAAATTAAAGTTCACGTCCAGAATGGATGCTGCTTCAGAAAACGTTGCCATGTCCGGGCGAGCCTGCGCCGACCGCCACCGGCCCGCGCCGCCACGAAGCCGCTGACCACGCCTATGGCGTAATGATGCGCGGTGCCCCGGCCCGGCAGATCGGACATCAGGGCAGCCGCCACCGCGCCATCGTTGATATGGCCCAGGCGCTCCTGCAGATCCGTCATCCGCCGCAGGAAACGCCGCGTTGTGCCGCCGGGAAACAGCGGGGCGAAGAACTCCGCGGCGTAGCGCAGCCGCTTGCCGTGCAGGCGGACGGCATGCAGGGCCGGGATGTCCAATCCTGAAAGATCCGGGCCAGGTGCGATCATGGCGTCCAGCCTTTTCGACAGTGCGCGGGCCGCAAAATCGGAAATATCGCGCTGCTGCAAAGCCACATGGTGCTCGGCATCGATGGGGTCCACCAACGCCTGATCCCTCCATGGGTGGGTGGTGGCCAACTGCGCCAGCGCCACGCCCAGTTCCCGCCAGGGCGCACTGTCGAGATAGCAGGCCAGCGCCGCATATCCCAGCACACGCTGGCGTTCGGCGGCCGCAAGCAAGGCCGCCACCGCGGCGTCCCCCACAAACGCCTCGCCCACCTCGCGGCCGGTTCCGCGTGTGAACACGTCCCAGTCGCGCGCTGGGCCAAGCGCCCGGCCGAGCGCCTTCAGCCGGTCGCCCACATCTGCGAGGGCGGGGCAGGCGACGGCACGCCGGAACAGCAGCGTCGCCGATCGCAGGCGGCGCAGCGCCACCCGCATCTGGTGCACCGGCTCCGGCGCCGAGCCGTCCCCGATTAGGGCCGCGTGATGCTGGATCACCCCGGCCAGATGCGCCACCACATAGGCGAACCCATCTTCCGTGCTTTGTCCCGGACGCAGCGCCGGCGCGCCGAGCAGCCGGGCGGGAGGCGCCCTGCGGGCCAGGGTGAAGGCCTCCGCCGCCAGCGACTGCGGCGCGACGCCAATACGAAAGGTCGCGGCCCATGCGAGCGCGAGGTCGAACGCGCCGGGCCCGCTGACCAGCAGGCGGCAGACCTGCCGCGTGGCTGCCACCGCCCGAATTTCGCCTTGCAGCAGCGTGACCCGACGATCTGACGATGGCCCGGCAAGATCGCGGGTCGTGCCGTCGAACGCGGCCACCGCGAGCAACGGATCGTCCGTCCCGGGCATCGATGCGTCTGTCTCGATCAGCCTCGGCGGTGCGCCGGGCGGGGCCATGAACGCAGCATCGGGCACCATGCGTTCGCGGACCCAGCACATCCCAGCGCCAGTCTGGCGCTGGGCCA
>JBBROR010000061.1:0-13339 GCA_038229175.1 Acetobacterales bacterium
CGCAGGAGCCCCTGAAGCAGCGCAAAGGCCTGCATAGGCTGTCGAAGGTCGTGACTTGCTTCAAGGATCAGACTGGCGGCGGGCGCGTTCGCAGGGGCTGGAGTCGGCAGCATGCGCAGGGGCGGCGGTGGCGCATGCCTTCGGTAGATGATCAGGATGCTGGACTGCGCGCCGGCTCCTCCATGGGTCGCGATGACGCTGAGACGCCGCGTGAAGCGATCTCCGGCCCGTGTCACGATATCGCGATCCACCGCATCATCGCCGGCCAGGGCCTCGCGTGCATCCGCAGAGATGTCGTCGTCGGCCAGCGAGCGCAGATCCTCGATGGACCGCCCGATGTCCGACGGGAGAATGCTGTAGAGCTGCTTGATCGGCGGCGTGAATGTCTCGATGCCAAGCGCGTGATCAAGCAGCAGGAACGGCAGTTCAGCAAGTTCAAGAGCGGTGTGCAGTTTTCTATCCATTGACATTCCCGTGTCGCTCACCCTGCAGATGCTCTCACTCAGATCGTGAGAGCCATTCAAATTCAATCCATAACCAGACGCTCAAGTGCTTATCTCCCGTGTAGTTCCCGCAAAAGTTTCACAAAATGAAATAGAAATCACAAACTATATGATAACTACATAAACAATAAATTGCAATAACTGATTCGATTCTGCAATGTTGAATAGAGGACATAATTTCCTAATTTTCACAAATTGATCACAATCTATTTCACGAATATTTGTTTCGAATCCGATGGATTTGCCCAGATCCTATCTCTCGTTTGGCGAGCGCTCATTTTAACAGTCTGCAGTGAGGCGCCACAAACACCAGTTTTGTGCCCGCCTTAGCGGACGCCGCCATATCCGAACCAACTTGAGTTTGTTATCAAAACAAATACCTACGTATTTAAAAGACACTCAGACAAGATTTTTTCAACTTGCCAGGGGTTAATGTTCGATTAACCCTTTGCTGCGTAGATCTACTTTGCCCACGGCGGGCCTACGAGATCTGGCATGACCAGAGTTGCGGGAAGACGTTGGTATAGCGGTTGTTCTTCACGTAAATCTCATGCGGCACTGGCGCGGCGACCCCTTCATATAAATTTTGCTTCATGAAAAGATAAGTAGAGATACTAAACCACAGGTCGGGAATTTAACGATGGCCCTTGAGACCCTGTTCACCGCCACCCCTCCCAGCGCAATGGATGCCGGGGTGATTTCAGCCAATGCTTTGCGGAATTTCATATCGACCGTGCCTCTGCGCCCGCAGACCAGTAAACTGCGTATGCTTGAGGCAGCGGCTTCCGAATTTTATGTTGCAACTGCCGACACTCCTGGCCTTCTGCAGGAGGCATACCGGCTGCGCCATCAGGTTTACTGCGTTGAGCGTGGTTATGAAGCCAGTGACACCGGGCTTGAGATCGATGCATTCGACGATCACGCTCCGCACGTCGTTGTTTGCCGCAAGACCGATGACGAAGTTATCGGCACAGTGCGTCTGGTCCTGCCACAGCAGCACAAGTCGGATTTCGGGCTTCCCATTCATGCCATGTGCACAGACGAGCTCGGCATGCGCGTTCCCCTGCGCAACAGCGGCGAAGTATCCCGCTTTGCTGTTTCGAAGGAGCGTCGTGGCATGAGCACCGAGGCCACCTCCCTGCTGCGCCTGGCGCTGGTTCAGGGCTTGGTGAAGATGAGCGCCGAACACGGCGTAACGCACTGGTGTGCAGTGATGGAGCGCAGCCTCCTCCGCCTGCTGCGCTCATCTTCAATCAATTTCGAGCCTGTGGGTCCAATGGTGGAGCATCACGGCATGCGCCAGCCGTCCGTTTGTTCGGTGTCGTCCGTGCTCCAGCAGATGCGCCGCGAGCAGCCCGAAATTTGGGAGTTCGTGACATTGGGCGGATCTCTGTGGCGGGACAGGCTTCCGTTCCACACCCGGACGCGCGACCCGTTTCAAAATGCCCAGGCAGCCTGATTTCACCGGATTTCACGAATTTATGACGAGTCTGGCTTTTGGGGCCAGCCAATAACATTCGTCGTCATATCAATAAGTTAGCGTTTGAAGATTTTCAAATACGCGATTTCAGAAAGATCTTCGGGTCGGCCGGCGTGATGCCGCAAGTGTCAGTGTCAAGCCGGATTAGAATCAGTCAACTCAACGATCCACGCATCAACTCCGACAACGGACGCCTAACCGAGCGTGAGGCCGGACGGGCGCCAAGGGTCTGCCCGATTCGACCCATGAACACGCATTGTTCGGGCTGCATCGAGAGTGTTTCAGCGAATTTCTTCGCGAGAACCTCGGCCTTTGCCATGAGATCTGGCTGTGCGGTGAAGGGGGTACCTCGCGCCCCGTGATCGGCAAAAATCGTCGTGGCTAGTGCTGGCTGCATGGAAAGGCCCAGTTGCGCAGATGTCAGCCAGAAGCGCTGGATGGCGCGCCCGGCTAGCAGCACGTCCACGGCAGACGCAGAACGCCACTCTGGCGCCTCCAGCACGAAGAAGGCAGCGCTTGCCATGCCCGGTGCCAGATCGAGCTGCATCGCGGCGGCAAATGTTCCGAAGATCCGGTTGGCGCGATCTGTGCGCGTCCACTTCGCCATTTGCCAGCGCATCATCCGCTGCATCAGCGTGGACATTCCCAACGCGGCAGCGGGAATGCCGCTGGGGCTGAGGCGTCGCGTCCAGTCGATGACGCTGCGATGGGTTTCGAACGTTTCTTTTGCCCGCAGCCTGATATCCGTCGCCAGCCGGCCAAGATGCGCCACGGCCTTGCGCTGCGCCGTCGTCTCCAGCAGCTGAAGCCGCAGCACGCCTTCGAGGCTGGACTCAAGCTGCATCTTTTCATGCGCCGTGAGCTTGCGGGTGGCGTATTTACGGCGATCCACGGTACGCAGCGTGAGCACACCGTAAAGCGGATCGAACTGCACCGACGGATCAGCGGGAAAGCGCACCCGAATCGCGTGGGCGCCCGTGTCGCATGAATGGCTCCATTCCATGCGCCGGCTCATTGAAGCGGCCGCGATCTCCAACGATGCCAGGAGCATACCGGCCGCCAGCAGAAGCGGTTCGCCGTCGCGGTATTCGTAGACATTGTCCGCAGCGGGACGTCGCACATGGATGATCGCAGTCTCTGCCTCCACGCGTTCGAACGTCCACGGCTGATCGTTGTCACCGCTCGGCGCCCAGCGCCCGGCCGAGAGAATCTGGCCCAGCGTGTCGGACGAGTCGATCTCGTCTCGTGCCGGCTTCGGCCGCAGCGCCGCGGCGGCGAAAGCCTTACGCACCATCCCCATGCGCAGGGCCTGCAGCCGGCCGGCATTGCCGTTCGGCAGGTATGAGATCGCATAGCGATTCACGAAGGGATCGAAATGATGATGATAGGGAGCGGCCTTCACCTCGCCTCTGCGCAACAGGAGTTTTATCGATGTGGCCGCCGTCACGCCCGACGCAAGCTGGCAGCCGATTGTGGTCGATGGGCCGCGCCGAGCCGGCAGGTCGAGCCGTGTGGGGTCGACGAGATAGCTGCGCTGCAGCGCCTTGGGCGTGAGTCCCATGAAAAAGCGGAGAAACTGCTCTTCCTCTGTTTGCCCTTCGAAACGAAAATACTCTTCAAAGCTCATTCCGTGCGGTTCGAAGGCGAGCCAGGCCGTGCCCATCCCGATCGGGGCGGCGGTGATGGCGGGGATGCCCCGCTCACGACACCGCGCGAAAACCTTGCGCCGAATCTCGATCACGAAGAAGTCCAGGCCGTCGACGAACAGATCTGCACCGTCCAGAAAGCTATCGATGTCGTTGTCCTGCACGCCTTGCGGGAAGCTGCGGATACGCAACTCGGGATTGATGTCGCGGGCCATCCGTTCCAGCACTTCGATCTTCGGCTGGTCAAGCGTGGACATCATCGCGCCAACCTGGCGGTTGAAGTTGGGGAGATCAAAGCGGTCGAAATCCGCGATGGTGAAGCCGCCGATACCAAGCCGTGCCAGTGTCAGCAGATGAATGCCACCCACGCCCCCCATACCGGCGATGGCGACATGCTTCCCCCGTAGAGCTTCCTGTTCACTGTCACGAACCCAGCCAAGATTGCGGCTGAAGGCCTCGTGATAGTTGAACGGACGCATCATGGGACGACCTCACGGCAATTGCGAAACAGGCCGGGCGCCTGGTGCCCGGCCTGTTCAAATACTACGTAGTGACCGGAAATCATCGTCCTGATCAAGCTGCGGCGGCCTCGGGGAGCTCCCCGAGGCCGGATCCAATCAACCGCGCAGACGACGACGGGCAAAACCGGCCAGGCCCATCAGGCCCATTCCAAACACTGCCATCGATGCCGGCTCCGGCACGGCAGCAAAGGTCAGATTGCCCGAGCCACCATTGAGATTGAGATAGCTGGTATTTTGACCCGGCGTAAGCGTAGTCACCGATTCGGTGGCACTGAAGTTACCGATCTGCATCGTCAGACCGCTCGATGGTGCCACGAAGAAGCCGCTCTGATTGGCCGTGCACACTCCGCCCTGGCCGCTTGTGAGGCACTGGTTGAAGGTGAGGTCCACGTTTGCGGTAGGTGAGTAACCGCCTGCCGTCTTCGTCAGTGTCACGAAACCTGTGCCGGGGATCAGGTTGCCGTAGCCAAGGACGACCTCGGTTCCCGGGTCGGTTGTGACAACCGCACCATTGCTGACTGCGAAGGACAGGGGAGGCGAGCCGGCAGTCGTGCCAACCAACTGGTAGGCCAGGCTGCTGAAGGCGCCGTTGGTGGAGGTGCCGGTAACGGTAGGGATTGGACCCTGCGTTCCAGCCCCGGTGAAGCGCAGGAACAGGCTGTAGGTGGTGCCCAGCCCGGTGCTGGCGACCGTTGATCCGCCATTCAGGAAGTTCAGCACGTTCAATGTGCCAACTTCTGTGAACGCGCCGGTGTTCGAATCAATCGAGATCGACGAGAAGTCGGCGATGTTATAGTTGTTGGCGTTGACGATCGTGCCGCCGTTGAGCGGGGTGGACGCGCCAGCCGGATTCCAGGTGAAGTTCAGCGGTGCAGCCTGGGCCGCCCCTACCGACAACGCCAGTGCGATTGCGGCTGCACCACCCAGCGTAAGTTTTCCTCCGAGCGTAGGCTTTTTGTTGATCACGTAGCGATCCTCCATTGAATACCAAAACAGTGGAGTGGCCTTCACCACCTTGCTCTCCCATTAACTTATCGGAACCGCCAGATGTAAGCGTCGGAATATACTCAATTTTTGGTCTGGATTCAGAATTAAGGAGGCTGCGATACCTATAAAATATAGGGTATTTCTTGGATATGAATCGGTTCCATATCGGCCAATAAAAAGCGACGCGCCGCCGGGAGGGACCATCATGGCAGCTACTGTCGATCCAGATCAAAATGGTCGGGCATAAATGTCTGTCTTCTTAGCGATTTGGGCTGGGAGATCATGGCGAGCGCGATAAAGTCGCATCAAGGATACCCGCCCTTTTCATCCTGCGCCCATCATGGCCGTCCTTTTTCAGGCCGAAGCGGCCTCCAACGCCTCTTCCGCCGCCAGCCAATCCGCCTCGGCCGACTTGGTCTCGCGCTTCAGATCCGACAGGCGGGTCTTGGCGCTGATCATGTCGGCCATCCGGTGTGGCTGGTAGATGGTGGGGTTGGCCAGCAGCGCCTCGACCTTCTTGTATTCGTCGGACAGCCTGGCGAGCTTTTCCTCCGCGGCCTTGGCCTGCTTCTTCAGCGGCGCCAGGGCGGACTTGGCATCACCGCCCTTCTTTTTCTTGTCCCACTTGTTGCCGTGCTCGCCCTTCATGCCGGTGGCGTCGCCACGCCCGGCCGGACGCCCGGTGATCCGCGCCCGCTCAGCGAGGAACACGCGGTATTCGTCCATGTCGCCGTCATACGGCTTCACCGCACCATCGGCCACGAGCCAGAGCTGATCGGCCACCATTTCAACCAGGTTTGGATCATGGGTGATCAGCAGCACCGCGCCGGTGAAGGCATCGAGCGCGCGGACCATCGCGTCCTTGGCATCGATGTCCAGATGGTTGGTCGGCTCGTCCAGGATCAGCAGTTGCGGCGCATCGCGGGTGGCCAGCGCCAAAAGCAGCCGTGCTTTTTCGCCACCCGAACAGCCGGAGATGCGGTTGGACGCGCGGTCGGAATCCAACCCAAAACGCGCCAGCTGCGAGCGCACTTGCTGCAACGTCGCGTTTGGCAGTGCGCGCTGCATGTGGTCGATCGGCGTCTCGTGCTCAATCAGCTCGTCTTCCTGATGCTGGGCAAAGTAGCCCACCTTCAGACGATTGTTGCGGAACTGCTTGCCGCCCATGATGTCCATTCTGCCGGCCAGCAATTTTGCGAGTGTGGATTTGCCGTTGCCGTTGGCGCCCAGCAGTGCCACGCGGTCGCCCATGTCGATGCGCAGGCTCATATTGCCAAGGATCGTCCGGTTGTCGTAGCCGCAGGACACGCTTTCCATCGTCAGGATCGGCGGCGACAGGGCCACCGGCTCAGGGAAGTTGAACCGGCTGACGCTGTCCTCGATCACGCTTTCGATCTGCGGCAGCTTGGCGATGGCCTTGATGCGCGACTGCGCCTGCTTGGCCTTGGCGGCGGATGCGCGGAAGCGGTCGACGAACTGCTGCAGATGCGCCTTCTGGTCGGCCACCTTCTCGTTCTGCGCCCGCTGCTGGTTGGCCCGTTCGGTGCGGATGCGCACGAACTCGTCGTAGCCGCCGGGGGTGAGTGAAATCTTCTGCTGGTCCAGATGCGCGATGCTGTCCACGCAACGGTCCAAAAGCCCGCGATCATGCGAGATCAACAGGCAGGCACCGGGGAACTTGGCAAGCCAGGTCTCCAGCCACAGCGTGGCCTCAAGATCGAGATGGTTGGTCGGCTCGTCGAGCAGCAGCAGGTCGGGGTTGGCAAACAACGCCGTGGCCAGGGCCACACGCATGCGCCAGCCACCCGAGAATTCGTCCACCGGGCGCTGCTGGGTGTCGGCGTTGAAGCCCAGTCCGGCGAGGATGGTCGCCGCCCGCGCCGGGGCCGCATCGGCACCGATCACGTGCAACCTGTCATGCACGTCGGCCAGGCGCATGCCCTCGGTGGTGGGATCGTCCGCCTCGACCATCAGCGCAGAGCGTTCCTCATCGCCTTCCAGCACTGTTTCGAGCAGCGATTGCGGGCCGGACGGCGCCTCCTGCTTCACCTGCGCCATGCGGGCGCGCGACGAAAAGCGGATATCGCCACCATCGAGCGGCAGCGTGCCGGTGATGGCCTTGAACAGGGTGGACTTGCCCGCGCCGTTGCGCCCCACCAGCCCGATGCGCCGCCCCGGGTCTACCGTAAGGTCGGCGTTGTTCAGAAGCGTGCGGCCAGCCATGCGAATGGTGACGCCGGAGATGATAAGAAGGCTCATGCGCCTGCGTTTAGCCGCTCCGCCCCATGCGGGGGAAGGGGTTGCCGCGATGGGTGCCCTGCTCTAAAGCCCCGGCCACGCGAAAATATCACGAAAAGAGATCGATCATGGCCATAGAACGGACTTTCTCCATCCTCAAGCCGGACGCCACGCGCCGCAACCTGACCGGTGCGATCAACGCGAAGTTCGAAACCCAGGGCCTGCGCATCGTGGCGCAGAAGCGCATCCACATGACCACGGCGCAGGCCGAAGCGTTCTATGGTGCACACAGCGCGCGCGGCTTCTTCCGCGATCTGGTCACGTTCATGACGTCCGGCCCCGTTGTGGTGCAGGTCCTCGAGGGCGAAGGTGCCATCCTGAAAAATCGCGAGATCATGGGCGCCACCAATCCTGCGAACGCCGATGCCGGCACCATTCGCAAGGAGTTTGCCGAGAGCATCGAAGCCAACTCCGTGCATGGCTCCGACTCGCCGGAAGCCGCTGCCACCGAGATCGCCTATTTCTTCGCCGGCACCGAACTCGTAGGCTGATTGCCGCGCACGACCGGATTTTCCAGACGGCCTCATCCTTCCAGGGTGGGGCCGTTTCATGTTTGGGGCAGCAGCTCCGCCAACGCACCGATCAGTGCGGCCACCGTGAACGGCTTGGGCACCATCCGCACATAGGGATCGGCCGCCATGTCAGCGGGCGGATCGTAAAGTGCCAGGCCGCTGATCAGCACGATGGGCAGCCTGGGCCGAAAGGCGCGCGCCCATGCTGCCAGCTCGAACCCGTTGATGGCCCCAGGTAGCGAGACATCCGTCAGCATTATATCGACCGGGCAGGTTGCAAGGCGATCCTGGGCCGCGAGCCCGGCTTCCACCGCCATCACTTCGTAGTGATAAAGCCGCAGCGCACGCTCTAATGTGGTGCGAAGCGCGCATTGATCCTCGACAAGAAGGAGCTGGACAGCGGCGGCCATGGCAATTCTTTCAATGATCGATGTATTCCCGGTGCTGCTGGCCGGGAATGATGACACGATTGGAAATAAATGTTTTCGTAACCGTTAGAGGCGAAGGTGGTGGTGGCAGTTCAAATCAGGAGTGCTTGCATGTGAGATTTTTCGGATCAGCACAATGCCGCTCGCCGACAGTGTAGCCATGTCGGGCACCTTTGGTATTACGCCTCAGGCAGACAGACATGATGCACCGTCCTACGCAACGGACCTGCACGCAACGGGCCGATTGGCCGCTGTGCATCGTTACTCAGCGATCAACGCCGCGCGAGATCCTGCCTTTGACCGGATCGTTTCGCTGGCAGCGGATCTGCTTGGCGTCCCTATGGCCATGATCTCGTTCGCCGATGAACACGCTCAACACGTACTAGCCGCGATCGGCCTGCAACCGGATGATCACGGCCCGGCACGGGCCCTGTGCCATGAGACGGTGCGACGACGTGGCCCGCATCTTGTGCTCGATCCACAGGCCAAAACCGGCAGCGGCATCGTATTCTACGCAGCCGTACCCCTGATGACGCAGGACGGCTTCGCCCTTGGGGCCCTCAGCGTATTGGACCGGATGCCGCGTCCGGACGTGTCAAAGCGTGACCTTCGCCGCCTGGAGGACCTCGCGGCCCTGGTCATGGACCTGTTGGAGCGAAAGCGGGCGCAGGACGACCAGAATCGCGACAAGGCCGAGATCGCGCTGATGCGTGACATCCACGCCGTGCTGACAGAAAGGCTTTCGTTCGACGCCACACTGGACCAGATTCTGCATCGCACGCTGCACGCCTTGGACGCGTACGCATGCCGGGTCTGGGAACGACGCGGTGCGGAGCCTTTTGTCCGACTGGTGTCCCGCGTGTGCGTCGATCCGATCGAGCCGGGACATCATGAGGATGCCGCCGGCGCATATGTCGATCTCTGCGATCTCGCGACGGCCGAGTTGTTCGAGCCTGGAAAGGCCACGATGTGGCGGTTCACCAACCCCGCTGACCAGCATCATCCGCGTTTGGGCCCCGCTGTTTCCGCAGGCATCGGCAGTTTGATCGGATGTTCGCTTACCGTGAGCGACCGCCGATTTGGGATCGTATTGACATTCAAGGGCTCGCATTCAGGTCTTGCGGACGTAGCGGCGCTGCTGGGGCGCGTCGGCCTCGCGATGCGCCCCATCCTGCAGCGCAAGCTCGGCGACGAGCAGGCCGCCCTTCTCAGCTCCGCTCTTGAGACAACGAACGACGCGGTGATCATTGCCGAGATTACCCAGGGGCAGGCGCATTACCACCGCATCATCTATGTCAACGCCGCCTTCACCGAACAGACCGGCTACTTGCCACAGGACGTCGCGGGGCAGCCCTTGGCCATCCTGAACGTGCCAGGCGCGGACCAGAATGAGATCGACCGGATCAAGCTGGCCATGCAACGTGGGCAAGAAGTACGCACGCTGTTGCAACGGCGCCGGCGGGATGGCAGCGCCTTCTGGGCGGAGACAACCTTGGTGCCGCTTCTGAATGCAGAGGGAGTGGCCACGCATCGCGTTGGGATCATGCGCGACATGACGCAGCAGCGCGCCGAAGCGGAGGAGCTGCGCGCCCGAGAACGCCGGCTGTTGGCCACGACGCAGCAGCTTGAAACGCTGACCGCCCAGCTCATCCACACGCAGGAGATCGCCAAGCTCGGCACATGGCGCCGGCTGATCGGCTCTGATCTCATTGCGTGGTCCGACAGCGTGTATCCCATGTTCGGGGAGACGAAGGGCAGCTTCGTGCCCACCGTTGCATCGATCATCGCCAAAATCCATCCTGACGACCGAGACGTTCTCACGTCCCGGCTGTTGAGGGCGGGGCAGGCTGCCGTCACCTACACGATCACCTACCGCACCGTTGCACCCGATGGCGTCGTGCGCACGGTGACCAGCGATTGCCGTTGCGAATGCGACGAGGACGGAAGCGTCATCGCCGTCAGCGGCATCGTGCAGGACATCACAGAAAAGCAGCATTCCCAGGCGATGCTGCTGGAGGCTGAGAAGCTCCGCGCCCTCGGCCAGCTGACCGGAGGCATCGCGCATGATTTCAACAATCTGCTGACGGTGGTGTCGGTCAATCTGGAGATGATGGGCGACATCCTCGGGCCGAACGACCCGGCCGAAGACCTGCGTGCCATGGCGCTGCGCGCCGCCGACCATGGCGCACAGCTGACCAGCAATCTGCTGGCCTTCGCACGGCGCCAACCCTTGCAGCCCGAAGCATGCCAGATCAACACCCTGCTCGCGGGATTGAAGGGCATGGCGGCCCGCAGCATCGGCGAACGTCACCCGATCTCGCTTCATCTGGCCCCCACGTTGCCACCTTGCCAGCTCGATCGCAGCCGCTTTGAAAGCGCCATCCTCAACCTGCTCGTCAACAGTCGCGATGCGATGCCGGACGGTGGTGCCATCGCCGTGGCCACCTCTCTGCAAACAATCCGTGCCAACGGTCCGCCAACCGCTCACCAGTTGCAAGACGGCGACTATGTTCGGGTTTCGGTGAGCGACACCGGCACCGGCATCGAACCCGCTTTGCTGGAGCGCGTGTTCGAGCCGTTCTTCACAACCAAGCCGGTTGGCAAGGGAACCGGGCTTGGGCTCAGCACCGTCATCGGCTTTGTTCGCCAATCCGGTGGCGACGTTGATATCACCAGCGTGTCGGCAGTCGGGACCTGCGTGTCGCTTTATCTGCCAGCCATGGTCATGCCCGACGTTTCAGCGCCAGCGCACCGGACGCCTGACAAATTGGCATCATTTCCAGCCGATTGATGTTCACGTGCGCCGGCAGCCCGATCACCCAGGAAACCGCTTCGGCGATATCGAGCGGGTTGAGCGGCGTGAGGCCGGCATAGACCGCAGCGGCCTTGTCGCTGTCGCCATGGAACCGCGTCGTGCTGAAATCGGTGCCGCCGACCAGGCCAGGCTCCAGGTCCGTCACACGCACCCCCGTGCCCACCAGATCGGCCCGCAGGTTAAGGCTGAACTGCGTCACGAACGCCTTGGACGCGCCATAAACATGGCCGCCCGGATACGGATACAGCGCCGCCGTGCTGGACAGGTTGATCACATGCCCGGTATCGCGTTCCACCATGCCCGGCAGCAACGCACGCGTCATGTGCATCAGCCCTGTCACGTTCGTGGCGACCATGGTGTCCCAGTCTGAAAGGTTGGCGCGGAATGACGGGTCCATGCCCAGGGCCAGGCCCGCGTTGTTCACCAGCACATCCACGCGGCGCCACGCTTCGGGCAACGCGGCGGGCAGGGCGGCCACGGCTGCCGCGTCGGTCACATCAAGGGTGAAGGGCAGCACCGAGGCCCCCAGTTCGGCCGCCAGCGCATCAAGACGCTCACGCCGGCGGCCGGCCGCGATAACGCGATGCCCGTCCTGCACCAGGCGCTGCGTGATGGCGCGGCCGAAGCCTGCCGAGGCGCCGGTGACGAAGACGGTAAGGCTCATGGAGACTCTCCTGGAATGGGCCGGCCGGGAAATACAAACCGCACCGAAACCGGACAATGATCGGACAACCGCTCCTTCATCTCGGCGGTGCTCTCCCGATAGACCAGAACGCGCAGGCTGTCAGGTCGCATCCACGCCCGCGCGGCACCGCCGGCGATAATGTGGTCGAGGAAACCGGCCCCGCCCCAGCACGGCGAATGCTTTCCCGTCTCGGCGCGCAGCAAAGGGCCGGCGCGTTGCAGTTCGGCAAAGAAGCCATCGCGCCCTTCCATCCAGCGGTTGAAATCTCCCATCAGCACGAAGGGCACACCCTCGGCTTCGCGTTGTCCTGCCCAGTCCCGCAGATGTGGCACTTGCAGCGCCAGTGTGCCGCAGGCGGGGTTTGCGCGCGTGTCGAGTGCCTCCTCCCGGCAGCCGGACTTCAGATGCACCGCAAGCAGCCGCAACGGGCCGGATGGCAGATGCAGCGTGACGTCGGCGGCACTGCGCAGGTGATACTTTCCCACTTTATAAACGTCCAGCGCCGCCAGATCCGGATTTGCAGTGAACGCGATTCCACGCCTGATGGCAAAGCCGGTACGCTGCACCACGGAATCCTCGGTGATATGAACGCGGTAGCGATCGGGCGGAAACACGCGCGCCGCAAGCTCCGGCCCGTCCACCTCGCTGAAGGCCACCACATCGGCATCCAACAGCAGCGCGTAGCGGCGCAGGGTATCGATATCGCCAGGGCGTTTTGGCTGCACGTCCCCCGGCAGATCCGGGCCGCCGGCCGGCCGCAAGGTGAGCCAGGAGAGGTTCCAGGTGGAGAATTTCAGCTCCTCCGCAAAGGCGGGTCCTGCCAGCAGCAGCCATATGAGTACGATGCGCATGCGCCATAGTGATCGACCGGCAATGCCGTTCCGAGCGCAAACAAGCGGGGTCACGCGGAACTCACGGGTGGAATCGGTTTCGCCGAACCACGCCAGCGCGTAGAACGCCCGCATGACCGTCGCCATCGACATGGGCCGCACCGAACAGGGCGCCACCGCCCAGCTCGACCTTGAGGAGCTGCTCGCCACCCGCCTTTTGGTGCAGGGCAATTCCGGTTCCGGCAAATCGCATCTGCTGCGCCGGTTGTTGGAGCAGAGTGCGGCCTGGGTGCAGCAGGTGGTGATCGATCCCGAAGGTGACTTTGTGAGCCTGGCCGATCATCATCCGCATCTGGTGATCGACGCCGGTGCGCATACCGAAGTGGCCCTTGGCCACGCCGCCGAACGCGTGCGACAGCATCGGATCTCCGTTGTGCTGAACCTCGAAAATCTCGATGCCGAAGGCCAGATGCGCTCCGCAGCCGCTTTCCTCAACGGATTGTTCGACGCCGACCGCTCCTGCTGGACGCCGGTTTTGGTGGTGGTGGACGAGGCGCAGCTGTTTGCGCCCGCCGTGGGCGGCGAGGTGCCGGACGAGTCGCGGAAACTCTCATTGGGCGCCATGACCAACCTC
>JBBROR010000062.1:0-13243 GCA_038229175.1 Acetobacterales bacterium
CCGATGGGCAACGAGCTTATCACGCTGATCAAGGCGAGCGCGCTGGCCGCAATCGTGACCCTGCTCGACCTGATGGGCCAGACGCGATTTATCTTTGCGCGCACCTTCGACTTCTCGGTTTATCTCTACTGCGCCCTGATCTATCTCGCCATGACCGAGACCATTCGCCGCGTGCTCGCGCGTGTGGAACGCGCGGCATCCCGCCATCTGCACGTCTCGGCGGAGACCATGATAGACGTTTCGAAGCGGCGCTGGCTGCGCGCGCGCGGCGTGACGGCACAGACCCCGTAGTACCGGGTTGGGGGCTGCTCTACGAGATCAGAACGCGGCGCTTCAGGCCCCCGGTCGACAGCAGGACCAGGACGGCGAAGGCCACCGGGGGAAAGACGACCCAGCAGACCGACTGCCAGCCTTGCAGGGCGAGGAGCTGGCCGGATGAGAACGATCCGAGGGCGGTGATGCCAAAGACCAGGAAATCGTTAAAACTCTGAACCCGGGTGCGCTCTTGGGGGGTGTGTGTCTCAAGCACCATCGCCGAAGCGCCGACGAAAGCAAAATTCCAGCCGAGGCCGAGCAGGATCAGCGTGATGAAGAAATGCGTCTCGGTAATCCCGGCAAGGCCCACCACCGCCGAAAGCGCGGTGATCGCCATGCCCATCACCACCACGCGCGATGCACCAAAGCGGGCGATCAGGTTGCCGGTGAAGAAGCTCGGCCCGTACATCGCCACAATATGCCATTGGATCGCCCAGTTGGACGACACGATGGGCAAATCGCACATGCGCATCGCCAGGGGGGCGGATGTCATGACCAGGTTCATCATCGACTGCGCCACGATGCCGCAGATGACGGCCGCCACGAAGCGCGGCTGGCGGGCGATGACGCCCAGTGGGCGGCCACCGGCGGAGTCGGCCGGCCTGGGCTTGGGCAGGTCGACGCCCGACAGCACGATCATCGCCAACAGTGCCACGCCGGCCTGGGCCAGGTAGCTGACGGCGAACAAATAGGGCTGCCAAAGGTCCATCGTCCAGGTGACGAGCTGCGGGCCGATCACGCCGGCGAACACGCCGCCCGCCATCACCCAGGACAACGCCCTCGGCCGGAACGCCGGCGTGGCGCCGTCGGCAGCGGCAAACCTGAAGCTCTGGACCACAGAGGCGTAAAGGCCGCCGAACAGGGTGGCGACGCAGAACAGGCCGAACGAGCCGAGCACAACCGCAATCGCCGCGATGAGGCCGGTGAGGATGCCGCTGCCGGTGCCGAACATGAACGCCGCCCGCCTGCCCCGGGTGCGCGCGATGTAGCCCGCGGGCAGCGTGCCGGCCGCCATACCCACAACAAAAACCGAAAGCGGCACCGTGGCCAGGGCCGGATCGGGCGCCATCATCGCGCCAATGATGGAACCGGTGGCGAAGATGACCGAGGCATTGGCGCCGGCCAGCGCCTGGGCGATCGACAGCCGGAGGACGTTGGCCCGCACCCGCCGCTCAAGGTCCATCGCGACCGTGGCAGGAGCGGTGTTTTCCGATGGCATCTGGCACGGTCCTGTCGCAATATTTGCACAAACATCGCAGGTTCGCTGCTCACGGGAAGCGGCGCGCCGGCGGGACAGCCATGCGCCAGTCCTGGCTCAGCCGAGCGTCAACACCATGCCGTCCTGCGCCGTGAGGCTTGCGGGCCGCGCGGCCTCTGCGTCGGCGGCGATTGCGTCCATCATTGCGTCGTCATGGGCGGGGTCATGGTGGAACAGCACGAGGCGGCCGGCATCGGCGGCATTGGCCAGCGCCACGCCGTGCCGCCAGGTGGAATGGCCCCAGCCGACGCGGCTTTCGTACTCGGCATCGGTGTAGCAGCAATCATAGATCAGCAGGTCGGCGCCTTCGGCGAAGTCGCGCAGCGCCGGATCGAAGCCACCCGGAAAATGCTCGGTGTCGGTAAGGTAGCAGACCGAGGCGCCGCGCCAGGACACCCGATAGCCGGTGGCCCCGCCGGGGTGGTTCAGCCGGCAAGTGGCCACATGCAGGCCCGGATGCAATTCCCAGGCGGCCCCTGTGTCGGTGTCGTGAAACGACAGGGTGGACCGCATGGCGGTGCCGAGGTCGGGCATGAACGGGGCGTTCCAGCTGGGCCGCAAAACGGCCTCGATGCCGCGGGCGCCGGTGAGGTGTCCGGACCAGATGCGCAAGGCGGTGTGGCGGCTGTAGATTGGGCCAAAGAACGGCAGGCCGCAGATGTGGTCGAGATGGGTGTGGGACAGAAGGATGTCGGCCCGCACCTTCTCGCCCGCGTTCTGCAGCGCCAGGCCGAATTCGCGCATGCCGCTGCCGGCATCGAGAATGACCAGATGCTCGCCGCAGCGCAGTTCCACGCAGCAGGTGTTGCCGCCATAGCGCACCGTGCCGGGGCCTGGTGTCGGCAGGCTGCCGCGCGTGCCCCAGAAGCGCACCGTGATGTCGCCGGCCTTGTCCAATCCGATCATCTCCGTTTGCGCGTGCCGACCCTGTTCGCATCCTGACGACGGATCTACAAGCCTGGGATTAACTTTCGGCGTGCGGACATTCGCGCCGCACGGGTGCGGACCGGGCCGCGCGATACGGCGTGAGCGGGCTTGCAGGCCCGGCTGAACCCTGTCGCGGCACTCATGCCGGTGTCCCGCTGGAGACCGCCGCCACGCGTGCGGTGTGGCGGGCGATCATGGTTTCTTCGTCGGCTGCGATGACGCGAACCTGGATGGCACAGTCGTCCGGGCTGATGCACGCGTCGTTGCGTGCGTTGGCGAGCGTGTCGAGCGACATACCCAGCCAGGCGAGCCGCGCGATGACGTCGTGGCGGACGGACGCTGCGTGTTCGCCCACGCCCGCGGTAAAGACGATGCCGTCCAGCCCACCCAGCGCCATCGCCAGGCGGCCGATCTCGCCGGCGATACGATAGGCGAACAGATCGAGCGCAAGGCGGGCACGTGGATCGGCGCTGGCCTGCAACACCCGGACATCGCCGCTGATGCCGGACACCCCGAGCAGCCCGGATTGACGATAGAGGATATCCTCGATATCCGCCCCGCTGCGTCCCTGCTGGCCGAGATAGAGCAGCACGCCGGGGTCGATGTTGCCGCAGCGGGTGGCCATCACCAGGCCGTCCAACGCGCTGAAGCCGGTGGTGGTCTCGATGCTGCGGCCGTTCTGCATGGCGCAGAGGCTGGCACCGGAGCCGAGATGGGCCACGATCACCCGCCCGGCGGCCAGCTTCGGCAATATCTCGGCCAGACGCGCGGCGATGTATTCGTATGACAGACCGTGGAATCCGTAACGGCGGACAAGGCTGCCGGCCAAGGCATGTGGGATGGGCACGATCCGGGCCAGTTCGGGCATGGTGTGATGAAAGGCGGTATCGAAGCAGGCGATCTGCGCGAGATCCGGACGCGCTGCCGCCACCGCGCGGATCGGCGCGAGGTTCAGCGGCATGTGCAGCGGGTCCAGCGGCGTCAGCGCGGCAAGCGAGGCAAGCAGGGCTTGTGTTACCCGTTCGGGCGCCACGTGGTCGGCGCCGCCATGCACCACGCGATGACCAACGGCTGCGAGCCTGGCGTCGCCGAGATGGGCGTCCACGAAATCGAGCAGCGCGTTCAGGACGGCGTCAAAGCCGCCTTTTTCCCCTTCAAATCGACGCTCGACCAAAATCTTGCCTTGGGGATCGTTGGCGTGGAAATGGGGGTTTGCATCAAGATTTTCGATCTCGCCCCGCAAGGCGCAGACGAGGCCCGGTCCCGTGAACAGCGCGAACTTCACACTGGAGGAGCCGGCGTTGAGGGTCAGGACCGCACGGCTCATGTTGGCTGTGCCGCAGTTTGCTGGCGAGCGCGGGCCATGAGGACGCCGAGCGCGCAGGACGCCATTGGCGTGCCGGCGCCTTGAGGTTGACACAGGAAAAATGCGATGTAGCTGACTGAGACCGGGGCCCGGCCGTGCAGTTGCTGGCTGGGATAGATCGTTCCGGGCCGCGGCTGTTGCTGGCCGAGCAGCTCCGAACTCAGGCCACTGCCGCACATGCCGCGGATCATGACGTGGTGGAACATGTCCCCGGCCGCAGAGACGGGGGCGACATGGGCGGGGGCGATTTGGGCGGGGGTCATGTCGCCGGTCGTCTCGGCGAGCAGATCGATATCGCGTTGGGAGACGGTGCGGATGTTGCTTGCAGTGTCACCAGTGGCGATCTCGTCGAACACCCGGCTTTCGATGAAATGTTCCTGCAAGTCGTTCATGGGACTTTTTTCTTTGCGATGATTGGCACGGCTTGGGGCACGGCGTCTTGCGGCACGGTGAATGCGGTCTTGGGTTCAATCTGGGCTAAGAGAGGGCATGTTCGGCGGAGCAGCGGTCTGCTGTGCCGTCGCAGACGCTTCGGTTACGATAAAAATTCGGCTTTGTTCGGAACGGCCTACGGCCTAGTCTCATTGAGCGACGGCAGACAGCAATCGAAGCCCCGTGCAGATCCCCATGTCGCTCCGCAAGGGTAACGTCGCCCCAAGCCCATCGGGCGCATCCCGCCATGGTAATTTTTCGCCAGGGGACACATCAGTGGGCACATCAGGGGGAATACCAGCGCCCCCCCAGGGAGCACCGACGCATGGGTGAGGCTGCCAACCATGATCCGGCCTTCCGCATCGAAGACAGCCGGCTGCTGCTGTCCGGCGACTGGTTGGCGCAATCCGGCGCCATCCCGGGCTTGCCGTCCGGTGCGCTGTCCGGCGTTGCGGGCAAAAGCCTGGCATTCGACATCGGCGAGGTGCGGCATTGGGACACCGGGCTGATCGCCTTTCTGTGGGATGCGCGCCGGGCCGCCGCTGCCGCGGGGATCGACGCCGATACGGGTGGCCTGCCCGATTCGGCACGAAAGCTGCTGGGCCTGCTGTCTGACAAGGCCGATGATCCTGCCCCGCCCAGGCCCGCCCGCCTTGGGCCGCTGGGCTGGGTCGGCAGCCGAACCATCGGCGTGCTGGAGGAGGCAGGCACCCTCAGCATCCTGGTTGCCACCGCCGCTCGCGGGGCTGTGGCCGCCATGTTCGGCCGCGCACGCATGCGCCCTGTGGATCTGTGGACCAATATTCTCGATGCCGGGCCACGGGCGCTGCTTATCGTCAGTGTGGTGAACTTCCTGATTGGCGCCATCCTGGCTTTCGTTGGCGCGGCCCAGCTGCGAAAATTCGCCGCCGGGCTTTATGTCGCCAATCTTGTGGGGCTAGCGCTGGTGCGCGAGATGGTGGCCGTGATGACCGCCATCGTGATGGCCGGCCGGACCGGTGGCGCCTATGCGGCGCGCATTGCCACCATGCAGGGCAACGAGGAGATCGACGCGCTGAAGGTGATCGGCATTCCCACCAGCGACTACATCCTGCTGCCATCCATCCTGTCTTTGATTTTCACGATGCCTATGCTGTATCTTTATGGCTGCCTTGTTGGCATCGTCGGCGGAATGGTTGTGGCCACGGCCATGTTGAACATCAGTGCCGCCAGCTTCCTGGAGCAGACATTCAGCGCGGTGCCGCTTGATCAGTTCGTGTTCGGCTTTGTCAAAAGCATCGCGTTCGCCATCCTGATCGGCACCACCAGCTGCCGCATCGGCCTTGCAGCCGGCCGAAGCTCCGCCGATGTCGGCCGCGCCGCGACGGCTGCGGTGGTGGTAGGAATTGTGGGCGTGATTGCGCTGGATGCCGTGTTTGCCGTTATCGCCGACATGGTGGGGATCTAGGCGATGGCGGACCCCAAACCCGACACCCTGTTCGATGTGCGCGAGCTGACGCTTGGCTTCGGGCCCAAGATCGTCCAGCAGAATTTGAGCTTCAAGATCCGCCGTGGCAGCATCTTCGCCGTGATGGGCGGCAGCGGCTGTGGCAAGAGTACCGTGTTGAAATCGATGATCGGCCTGCTGCGCCCGCAGGCCGGCAGCATCCTGGTGGACGGAGACGATTATTGGGCCGACAGCGAGGCACGACGCACAGAAATCGGCCGCAGGTTTGGTGTGCTGTTCCAAAGCGGCGCGCTGTGGAGCGCCATGACGGTGGGCGAGAACGTGGCGCTGCCGATGCAGATGTTCACCAAGCTGTCGCCCGCGGCCATCAAGCGCCTGGTGCGGCTGAAGCTCAGCCTGGTGGGGCTCGATAACGCGGCCGACCTTCAGCCATCCGAGATCAGCGGCGGCATGCGCAAGCGCGCCGGGCTGGCACGGGCGCTTTCGCTTGACCCCGACGTGCTGTTTCTCGACGAGCCCTCGGCCGGGCTTGACCCCATCACGTCCAGCCGGCTCGACGATCTTATTCTCAATCTGCGGGACGGGCTTGGCGCCACCATCATCATGGTGAGCCACGAGCTGCCGAGCCTTTTTGCGATTGCCGATGACGGGGTGTTTCTGGACGCCGAGACCAAAACCGCCATTGCGCACGGCGCGCCGACATCGCTGCGCGATACATGCGACAATCCGCAGGTGATGGCGTTCATGCGACGTGAACGCACCGGGCGGGGTGAGCCTGCGGAAGCTGGCGCTAAGACTGAGCCAGCGGAAGCTGGCGCCAAGACTGAGCCAGCGGAAGCTGGTGGGAGAAATAACCCAGCCGAAGCTGGCGGGAAAACTGCGCCAGCAGATGCTGAGCCGGCAAAGGGAGCAACGCCATGACTGCAAACCGAAACGTATTGGTAGGCGGCTTCGTGCTCGGTGCCGCCGCCCTTGGGATTTTGGCCGTGTTCCTGTTCGGCCATCTGCAGATCTTCAACCCGGCGATACACGCGGCAATCGTGTTCAAAGACTCGGTCAGCGGCCTGACGATCGGCTCTCCCGTCACGTTCCGCGGCGTTCGGGTGGGCGCGGTGGAGACGATCGGCATCACCTACGACCCCGCCAGCCGGACCGCGTTCATCCCTGTGACCGTGACGTTGGAGCCCAACACCTCGCGCCTGTCCATGGGGGGGACCGTCGATCCGGTTGGGCTTTCCACCCTGATCGAGCGCGGCCTGCGTGCGCAGTTGAACACACAGAGCTTCGTGACCGGGCAGGCTGTGATCGACCTCGATTTCGACCTGTCCACGCCAGCCGACCTGCATGCCACCCTCACCAGCCTGTTGGAGATTCCCACCAAGCAATCGCCGATCCAACGCGCCAAGGACGAGCTCAGCCAGGTGCCGTGGCGGGAGCTGGCGGACAATGGCAAGGCCACGCTGCAAAGCCTGCGCGGCCTGTCCGACAAGCTGGATCATGATCTGCCGCCGCTGCTGGCCAGCCTGGTGACGACGTCCGATCGCTCGGCGCAGGCGGCGGAAACGGCCACCCAGGCGGTCAAGGCGCTCCAGATGCGATTGGACACCACGCTTGGTGATATCAGCAAGTTTGCAAACACCGGCGAGCGCCAGCTTGACCAGCGCGGCGCCGAGCTGGGCCGGCTGCTGGCCAACTCCAACCAGACCGTGGCGCAAAGCCGGGAGTTGATCGCCAATCTCGCAGGCCTGACCGCGCCGCGCGCCGCCACGCGGATCAACGTCGAACAGATCCTGCGCGACCTTGCCACGACGGCTGCGTCGCTGCGTGGGTTTGCCAACGATGTGGAGCACAACCCGCAGCTTTTGCTGACCGGACGCAAGCCATGATGCCACGACGCGTGATTCTGGGCCTCTTGGCAGCACCGACGTTGGTGCTATCTAACTGCGCCGCGCCGGCGTTGTCGCTTTTTACGCTCGCAGCCCCTGCCCCGCCACGGGCCGAAGCGCAAAAGATGGTCAGTGCCCTGCCCGCCCGACCCGTGGTGATCGAGATTGCGCGCGTGACGTTGCCGGACGAACTCGACAACGAGGACATTCTGGTGCGCGATGGCGCCACGCTGGCCCGTAGCAGCACCGGGCGCTGGGCGAGCCGGCTATCGCTGCAGGTGGGCGACCGCATCACGCAGCGCCTGGCCGCTCGGCGGCCGGACGCGCTGGTGGTCAACCGCGCCCAGGCGCAGACGCCTTCTTATCGCATTTTGATCAACATCGCCCGGCTGGATGTGCTCCGCAACGGCAGCGCTACGCTGGAGGCCGATTGGCAGATCGTTCCTGCCGATGCCGCCCAGCCTGCGCTGCGCGATCGTGGCCGGTTCATGACCCGCGGCGCCGGCAGCAGCGATGGCGCGGTGGCGGAGCGGATCGGGGATCTGCTTGACCAGTTGGCCGAGCGCATCAATGTCTCTAATTTGCGCTGATTTCGCATCGGGTAGCCGTTACGGCTGGATGCTGCCTGGGAGTGTTCTACCTGTTTGTCTCGCTGCCGCCTCCCGCGCGGAGACCGCGGCCCCCAGCCACCCGGCCGCGTTGCCGGTGGTTGCCAGCCGCAGCGAGACGGAAGCCAGCAAAGGTGGCCAGGTGAAGCGGGCCAGGTGCGCGGCCACGCCATCGCGCAGCACCGGGCCAGCCTGGGAGATGCCACCGCCGATGACACACGCCTGGAGATTGAGGGCGTTGATCAGCGTGCCCAGGCCTTGCGCGATCCGGGCGCACACAGCGTTTACAGCTTGGCTGGCTTTGGCATCACCGATGCTCGCGGCGGCGCAGATCTGTTCCATCGTGGCGTTCGGGGTTCCACCGCGATCGATGTAGGCCTGCCTAAAACCCTCGGCGCAGGCGTAGGTTTCGAGTGTGCCGGCCAAGCCGTTGCTGCCCGTGGGGCCACAGATATCGAGCACCATGGCACCCAGTTCCGGTGGCGAACCGGAATCGCCCAGCAGCGGCCTGCCATCCAGTACCACGCAGCCGCCGACACCGGTGCCGAGGGTGATCAGAACGAAGCGGGAGAGGCCGGGGCCGTGCCCGAACGCGTGTTCACCGATGGCCGCCGCAACGCCGTCGTTCAGTGCCGCGGCGACCGGCAGGCCTCGCAAGCGCAATGCCAAGGTGAGCGAATGCCCGCGCAGAATGGCGACGTTGTAGCCGCCTGCGTCGATGATCCCGGTGCGGGGATCGGCAAAGCCGGGGCTGGCGATGCCGATGGCTTCGATGCGGGCACCGGATCGCTGGTCCAGAGCGCGTATCTTACTTGCCAGCGCATCGGCGAAGGTGGGGAAATCGCGGAAGGCGGCGAAGGCGAGAGCATCCTTGCCGAGAATGCGGCCGTCCGGCGCGAGAGCCCCAAGCTTGATCGAGGTGCCGCCGATGTCGACGCCGATGAAGGAACCTGACATTTTTTCCGAGAGCGTGATGATTTTGGGGTGAGTCAAAATCGTCACGCTCTCACCTTTGTTTTATCGATCATGTTAATGCGTTTGGGTGAAGCAACCCAAACGCATCATGATCTAAGGACGATGCAGCACAGGTCGGGCACGGGCAAAACTCATGCGTCCGCGCTTCATGCCCCAAAGTGGCTGCGCCAGCTCCGCCACACAAGCCTCGGCGCTCGCCGCATCGAGCAGCACCAGGTCCGCCGGTGCCCCCACGCGCACGCCGTAATCGCCCAGCCGCATCAGCCGGGCCGCGTCGTCTGTCACCATGTGCAGGCAGCCCGCGAGATCGGCCGGACGGCCCAATTGCGCGACGTTGGCGTAGAGATTGGCCATGCGCAGCAGATTGGCATCGCCGTAAGGCGTGAACGGATTGAGCACATTGTTGGTGGCCACCGAGCACAGCACGCCGGCGCCGCGCAGGAGATGGGCAGCGGCCACGCCACGGGGAATTGCGTGCGTGTGGCTGCGACCGGTCAGATACAGGTCGGTGCTGGGCAGCACGGTTACCGCCACGCCGGCGCCGGCCAAGGTTGCGGCAATTTCGGAAAAGCGCTCCGGCGACAGCAGCGACAACTGCGTGCAGTGGCCCACCGCCACGCGGCCGCCCCAACCGAACGCCTCGGTCTTGCGGCAGACATACTCCACCTGCATGCCCGCCTCGGTTTCGCCCATGTCCAGATGCATGTCGATATCGACGTCGAACTCCCGTGCGATCTCGAAGATGCGATCGATCTGGCCGCGCGGGTCGGTGTCGGCATAAGGCGTGGCGCCGATCAGCTTCGCACCGCGGCGCAGGCCCTCGATCAGCAGCGCGTCGGTGCCGGGGTTGTTCAGCAACCCCTCCTGCGGGAACACGCAGATCTCGATGTCCATCGCCCACGCATAATCCCGCGCCAGGCGCTGCACGCCATCGAACCCGCGCATGCCGATGACGGGGTCGACCTCCACATGGGTGCGCATCCGCGTGGTGCCCCAGCCGATGGCCAGATCGAGCACGCAGCTGCCGCGGGCATAGACGTCCTGGGGCGTGAAGGCGCGCTTGGCTTGCGCGGTCAGCCGGATGGCCTCGGCCACCGAGCCATCGGCCGCACTGCAACGGTCAAGGATGCAGGTTTTGTCGAGATGGAAATGCGTCTCCACCAGCCCGGGCACCACCAGAAGGCCGCCCGCATCGAGGCGTGGCGCGTCAGCCGAGATGCAAGGCGCCAGCGCCACGATGACGCCGCCATCGATGCCAATGGACATCGAAACGTCGCTGCCCTGCAGCCGCGCGGACTGTATGATCAGATCCATCCGGTCACACCGGAGGTCGACCCAATGAGGGCGATGCGCAGGCCCAGATTGTGCTGCGCTGGCTTGGCGATCGGTGCGGGTTGTTTCGTGGTCATGGCTCAAACGAAACACGCAAGACGCTAGCGATCAACCCGCCACAGCCCCAAGCGTGCGTTTTGGCAAACCGGCGGTATAAACTTATCACCATAGCGATCAACCGGGAGCCACGCGGTGAACCCCTTGCTTCAGGAGATCTGGCAGCCTGTCCTGCTGACGGTCGAGCTGGCCTTTGTCTCCACACTCCTGCTGCTGCTGGTCGGCACGCCCATCGCCTGGTGGCTGGCCCGCTCGCCGGTGTGGTGGAAGGAGATCCCGGCCACCCTCGTTGCCTTGCCCCTGGTGCTGCCGCCCACTGTGATCGGTTTCTACCTGTTGATCGCGTTGGGCCCAGATGGCCCCGGCGGCGCTTTGGCCGGCCTTTGGGGTGGCCGCACGTTGGCCTTCAGCTTCACGGGCTTGGTGATCGGCTCGGTGATCTATTCGATGCCCTTCGTGGTGCAGCCGATCCGCAACGCGTTCGAGGCGGTGGGCGACCGGCCGCTGGAGGCGGCGGCAACCCTGCGCGCCTCGCCCTTCAAGACATTCTGGACGGTGGCGGTCCCGCTGGCACGCCCCGGGTTCCTCGCCGCCGCGGTGTTGGGCTTTGCACATTGCGTGGGGGAGTTTGGCATCGTGCTGATGATCGGCGGCAACATCCCCGGCCGAACCCGCGTGATGTCGGTGGCGATCTACGACTATGTCGAAACCGCGCAATGGGGCCGGGCACATATGCTGGCGGCGGGCATGCTGGTGTTCGCCTTCGGGGTGATCCTGGCGATGCGACTGGTCGAGGCCAGAGTGACGAGGCAAGGGGTGTGAGCGAGACGAAAGCAAGCACTGCCCGAGGCACGATCGACTTCGCATTTCAGGGTCGGCTTGGCGGCTTCACGCTCGATGTTGCCGTGTGCGTGCCCGCAAGCGGCGTTACCGCGCTGTTCGGCCCGTCCGGCTGTGGCAAGACCACCATCCTGCGCTGCATTGCCGGCCTGCACCGCATCGACCAGGGGCACTGCAGGGTGGACGGCGATGTCTGGCAGTCCGGCGCCCTCTTTCGCCCGACGCATCGTCGCCCGGTCGGGTATGTGTTCCAGGAGGCGAGCCTGTTCGCGCATCTGTCGGTGCGGCAAAACCTGCTCTATGGCGCGCCGTCGCGTTTGGCCGACCATGTGGTCGGCCTGGATGAGGTTGTGGCGCTGCTGGGCCTGGGCGCGCTGCTCGGCCGTGCGCCGGCCAAGCTGTCCGGCGGTGAACGCCAGCGCGTGGCGATCGGCCGCGCCTTGCTGTCCCAGCCGCGGCTTTTGCTGATGGACGAGCCGCTATCGGCTTTGGACCGGACGACGAAAGACGAGATCCTGCCCTTTCTGGAACGGCTGGGAGCCACGCTTGCGCTGCCGATCATCTATGTCAGCCACGACATGACGGAGATCGAGCGGCTCGCCGATCATCTGGTATTGATCGACCAAGGCCGCATCCTGGCCTCAGGCCGACTGGCAGTGCTGCAAAGCGACAGTTCGCTGCCGCTGATACGTTCGCGCGAAGCTGCGGTAAGCCTGGATGCCGTGGTGGCCGGCCACGACGCAGACTATGGCATGGCCGTGCTGGACGTGCCGGGCGGCCGCTTTCTCGTGCCGTCCCCGATGCTGCCCACGGGCTCCGCGCACCGACTGCGGATCATGGCCCACGATGTCAGCCTGTCGCGCGATGCCCCGCGTGCCAGCACCATCACCAACGTGCTGCCAGCACGCATTCTGGAAACCACGGCGCTGGGACACAACGAATTGGCCGTGGTGCTTGGCCTGGGCACCGGCGGCGACGGCGCCCGGCTGCTCGCGCGCGTCACGCGCAGGTCGTGGGAGATGCTGGAGCTGGCCTGCGGTGTGGAGCTCTACGTGCAGATAAAAGGCGTGGCGCTGGTGGCCTGACCTGGCTCATTCCGCGGCGTCCAGAGGCAGCATCAGGGGCCAACAACGATGGGTGCCTTGCGCCGCAGCACAGGCTCGCCAAAAATGGAACCCATGCCAACGAGGACATTCCGCCATGCCCGATGACGCGACCGGTCCCGGCCATCTCATGACGTCCGAGCTGGCGGAACAGCCCGGCATCTGGCGGGGCCTTCTCCAGTGCCACGCCGAATTCCGGGCCATCGGCCGCGCCATCGCCGCCCGCTCCCCCCGCTTCGTGCTGCTGGCCGCGCGCGGCACTTCCGATCACGCGGCGCTTTATGCCAAGTACATGATCGAAATCCTGCACGGCCTTCCCGCCGGCCTGGTTTCGCCCTCGACCATGACCGCCTACGGTGCCACGCCTGATCTGCGCGATGTTCTGCTTATCGCCGTCAGCCAGTCGGGCGGCTCACCCGACCTCGTGCAGACCGTCGAGACGGCACGACGCGGCGGCGCCCTTACCTTGGCCGTCACCAACAATCCTGCCTCCGCCCTGGCGGCAGCGGCGGAACGCACGGTCGATGTGATGGCCGGTGCCGAGAGATCGGTGGTGGCCACCAAATCCTACACCGCCCAGTTGCTGGCGCTGTATCTGGTGCTGGAACACTGGCGCGGCTGCGATGCCAGTGCGGCCCACGCCATCGCCGATCTTGGCGAGGCGGTGCTGTGCCATGCCCGCCCCGCCATTGCAGCC
>JBBROR010000063.1:0-12913 GCA_038229175.1 Acetobacterales bacterium
CCCCGACCATGCGCATGATCACGCCCACCACGACCACCATGAAGATGGGCACGGCCAAGCGCCGGGCTTCGTCAAACGTTGGCTGATGAGCACCAACCACAAAGACATCGGCACGCTCTATCTGATCTTCGCCATCCTGGCCGGTATCGTCGGTGGTGCGCTATCCATTCTGATGCGAATGGAACTGTCACATCCTGGCGTGCAATATTTCAGCAGCGGGCAGCAGTATAATGCCGTGGTGACGGCGCATGGCCTGATCATGATCTTCTTCGTGGTGATGCCAGCCATGATCGGCGGCTTCGGCAACTGGTTCGTGCCGCTGATGATCGGCGCGCCCGACATGGCGTTCCCACGTTTGAACAACATCAGCTTCTGGTTGCTGGTGCCGGCGTTCATCCTCGTCATGATGGGCCTGCTGACCGGTGACGGCGCCGGTTCGGGCTGGACGCTGTATCCGCCGCTGTCCAACAGTACCTACCAGTCCGGCCCGGCAATGGACTATTCGCTCTTTGCCCTCCACCTCGCAGGTATCTCCTCGCTGTTGGGCGCGATCAACTTCATCACCACCATCTTCAATATGCGCGCCCCCGGCATGACACTTCACAAAATGCCGCTTTTCGTGTGGTCCATGCTGGTTACCGCGTTTCTGCTGCTGCTGGCCGTGCCGGTGCTGGCGGGTGCGATCACCATGCTGATCACCGACCGCAACTTTGGCACCTCGTTCTTCGACCCGGCCGGCGGCGGCGACCCTGTGCTCTTCCAGCACCTTTTCTGGTTCTTTGGCCACCCTGAAGTCTACATCATGATCCTGCCCGGCTTCGGCATGATCAGCCACATTATCTCCACCTTCTCCAAGAAGCCGGTGTTCGGCTATCTGGGCATGGCCTACGCGATGGTCGCCATCGGCGTGGTCGGCTTCGTGGTGTGGGCGCATCACATGTTCGTCTCGGGTATCGATGTCGACACCCGCGCCTACTTCATGGCGGCCACCATGATCATCGCGGTGCCAACCGGCATCAAGATCTTCTCGTGGATCGCCACCATGTGGGGCGGCTCCATCGAAATGAAGACGCCCATGCTTTGGGCGATCGGCTTCATATTCCTATTCACCGTGGGTGGTGTCACGGGCGTGGTCCTGTCGAACGCAGGATTGGATCAGGTGCTCCACAACACCTACTATGTGGTTGCCCACTTCCACTACGTGCTAAGCCTGGGTGCCGTGTTCTCGATCTTCGCCGGTTTCTACTACTGGATCGGCAAGATGTCGGGCCACGAGTATCCGGAATTCTGGGGCAAGGTGCATTTCTGGGTCACGTTCGTGGGTGTGAACCTCACCTTCTTCCCGATGCACTTCCTGGGCCTGGCCGGCATGCCGCGACGATACGTGGATTACCCGGACGCTTTTGCGGGCTGGAACCTTGTTGCTTCCATCGGCTCTTACATCGGCGCATTCTCTGTTCTGATCTTCCTGTTCGTTTTGTATAAAACGTTCTCGAACCCCGCCAAGGTGGCCGACAACCAGTGGGGCGAGGGTGCCACAACCCTGGAATGGACCGTCGCATCGCCACCCCCGTTCCATGTGTTCGAAGAGCTTCCCCGGGTCAATTGATCTGGGTCAACTGATACGCTTCACCTGATTGGATAGACTGAAATGAAGTCCATCGCTCCTGCGGTGGCCGGTGCCGACAGGGAGGACATCACGTCCTCCCTGTCGTCGCTTTCGGCCTCCTCGGATGACATCTCAACCGCCCGTGACTGGTTGATGATGCTCAAACCGCGTGTGATGACGCTGGTTGTCTATAGCGGGTTGGCTGGGCTGCTCGTGGCGCCTGGGCATCTGCACCCGGTGTTGGCGATCGCCGCCATCCTGTGCATCGCGGTGGGTGCCGGTGCCGCCGGTGCCATCAACATGTGGTACGACCGCGATATCGACGCGATCATGCGCCGCACCCAAAAACGCCCGATCCCCGCCGGTCGCATCGCGCCCGACGAGGCTCTGGCCTATGGCATCGTGCTGGCCTCGGCCTCCGTAATGGTCCTGGGGCTTGCCACCAATTGGTTTGCAGCCGCTCTGCTGGCCGGATCGATCCTGTTTTACGTGGTGATCTACACCATGTGGCTGAAGCGCCGCACGGCGCAGAACATCGTCATCGGCGGCGCCGCCGGCGCATTTCCGCCGCTGATCGGCTGGGCTGCAGTGACCGGTGGGCTGGACGTGATGCCCTGGCTGCTGTTCGGCATCATCTTCCTGTGGACCCCACCACATTTCTGGGCGCTGTCGCTGTTCGCCCATGCCGACTACGAACGCGCTGGCGTGCCGATGCTCCCGGTGGTGTCCGGTGCCAAGGAAACCCGCCGCCAGGTGGTCATCTACACGTTCGCGATGGTCCCGTTCACCTTGCTGCCCTATGTGCTCGGCTACAGCGGCCTGGTGTACCTGGCGTCCGCCGTGGTGCTGGGCCTCGGCTTCTTCTGGCATGTCTGGCGACTTGCAACCGACAAGCAAGACGAACACGGCGTGAGCCTGACCAAGGACGCGCCGGCCAAGGCCACGTTCAAATATTCGATCTACTACCTGTTCGCCCTGTTCGGTGCGGTCGTGGTCGACTGGCTGGTGCTGTGATGGCCAATCTTCCCCCGCTGTCGCGCGCGGATTCAGATCGGCTGGCGCGGAAGCGGCGCGGTCGCAACATCGCCATGCTGGTGGCGTTGGTGGTCATCGCGGTGCTGTTCTACGCCATCGCCATTGTGAAACTGACGGGCAAGATGGGACTGCCGCAGTGAGGGGCCCTCTGAACCGTCGCGCCAACACCGGCCTCGCCGTCGGCCTGGTGGTGGTGATCGGCGGCATGACGGGCATGGCATTCGCCGCCGTGCCCCTCTACCGCATGTTCTGTGCAGCCACGGGCTATGGCGGCACCCCCAACATCACCGCGAAGCTGTCGCCGGGTGCGGTGAGCCAGACCATCACGGTGCGCTTCAACGCCGACACCAACCCCAATTTGCCCTGGATGTTCAAGCCGGAGCAGGCGTCGGTAACCTTGCCGCTCGGCGAAGACCGGGTGGCCTACTACACCGCCCGGAACAATTCCGGTACCGCCGTCACCGGTGTGGCCACCTACAACGTCACGCCGGAAAAAGTTGGGAAATACTTCCACAAGACCGCCTGCTTTTGTTTCGACGAACAGACATTGGCGTCCGGCCAGGATATGGATTTCCCGCTCAGCTTCTGGGTAGACCCGGCGATCGCCAGCGATCCGAATACCGCCGATGTTAAAACCATCACGCTCAGCTACACCTTCTTTCGTGCCGCCGACGACGCATCCCGCACTGCGTTGGCCGCCCAAACGGCGCCGCATGTCGGCAAGCTGACCCGATAAGGCTGCTTTCACTGAGACATGCTGCGATGCAGCTTGAAGCGATGACTTTTTTGGCGCTTATGCCGAAACACTTGGCTACCCTGGCCCGCCCGGCCTGACCACGAGGAAAGAATGAGCAACGATTCCCACGGCGCCGGCACCCATGTCGCGACGAGCTCCGGGCTGAAGCAACCCTATCATCTTGTCGATCCCTCGTTCTGGCCGCTAACCGGTGCACTCTCGGCCGGCCTTACAGTGGTTGGCATCGTCCAGGCGGCGCATTTCGGCACCTATATCTTTCTGTATTTGGGCCTCGCCGGGCTGTTGTCCACGATGTTCCTGTGGTGGCGAGACGTGCTGGCCGAAAGCCGCACACCAGGCGTGCACACCGCCATCGTCAGGCTCGGCCTGCGCTACGGCATGATCCTGTTCATCGCCAGCGAAGTCATGTTCTTCGTGGGCTTCTTCTGGGCCTATTTCCACTACGCACTGTTTCCGGAACACGTGCTCGGAACCGCCACGCCCTCCTGGCCGCCCGCGGGCATCACCACGTTCAATCCGTTCGGCCTGCCGTTCCTCAACACCATGATGCTGCTGCTGTCAGGCTGCACCGTCACCTGGGCGCACCATGCGCTGATCGTGGGAGATCGCCGCAACCTGATCCGTGGGCTGGCGCTTACAGTCATGCTGGGCCTGCTGTTCACCACCTGCCAGGCGATTGAATATTCGGAAGCCCCGTTCGCCTTCGCCGGCGGCGGCATATATCCGGCAATCTTCTTCCTCGCCACCGGCTTTCACGGCTTTCACGTCATCGTCGGTACCATCTTCCTGGCCGTGTGTCTGGCCCGCGCCAGTGCTGGCCAGTTCACACCCGAGAAGCATTTTGGCTTCGAGGCGGCCGCCTGGTACTGGCATTTCGTGGACGTCGTCTGGCTCTTCCTCTTTGTGGCCGTCTATGTGGCAGGCCAAGGGTCCGTCACCGCGGGTTGATCCCATGGCGCCGTCGCTGCTGAAGATCGCGCTTTCCTGTCGCTGTCCGCGGTGTGGAAAGGGCGCCTTGTTTGAAGGTGTGCTCACCGTGCGCCCCACCTGTCCGGTCTGCGGCCTCGACCTGCAGGCGCATGACACCGGGGATGGTCCTGCCGTTCTGGTCATCCTTCTGCTGGGCGCTATCGTGGTGGCCCTCGCCTTCTGGGTTGAATTCCGGTTCGAGCCGCCGCTCTGGGTGCACGCCCTCTTGTGGCCGATCGTTACCGTGCCGCTCGCACTTGCAATGATGCGCCCTTTGAAGGCCGCGTTCGTGGCGGTGCAATATCGCCACATGTCCGACGGCCACGGTTGATGCGACGGCTTCTCGTTCCGGCGATCAGCACCGTTGTGATGCTGGCTGTTCTGCTCGGTCTCGGGTTCTGGCAGTTGGAACGACGTGCCTGGAAAGCGGATCTGCTCGCCCGGATCGACCAGGCTGAGCGCCTGCCCGCCATCCCCATGCCGGCAGCGCCGGAGCCGTTCGCCAAGGTGAGCCTCCAAGGCCGGCTGCGCACCGATCTGCAGGCGCTGTATGGCGCCGAGGTGCGGGTGGACACGCTGGGCGCCCATCTCATCATGCCGCTGGAAGCCGACGGTAGCTATCCTGTCCTGGTCGATCTCGGCTGGGTGCCGATGCAGCGCCGTAACGCCCTGGTGCTGCCGTCCGGCCCAATCGAGGGGTTCGTGCGCCCCGCAGAACACGCCGGCACCTTCTCCGCCCCCGACAACCCGGAAAAGAGGCTGTTCTACACGCTCGACCCCGCCCCGATCGCCGCGGCCTTCGGCCTGCCGCGCGTCGCCCCGTTCGTGCTGGTCGCCGTGGGGCAGGTGCCAACAGGTGTCTTTCCAGACCCCGTGCGAACCCTGCCGCGCCCGCCCGACAACCACCTGCAATACGTGCTCACCTGGTTCGGTTTCGCTCTCACGCTGCTGATCATCTTCAGCCTCTATGCCCGCCGCGCACTTGCCAAAAAGGATCCGCCATGACCGCCTATGCGCGCCTCACCGCCCGCGCCGCTCGCATCGCCACCTTGAACGAGGCGGCATCGATGCTCGGCTGGGACGCCGGCGCAATGATGCCGACCGGTGGCGCCGAGGCGCGCGGTGACCAGTTCGCCGTGCTCGCGGGCCTATCGCACGGCCTCGCCACAGCGCCTGAGGTGGCCGACGATCTCGCCGCCGCCGAGGCCACGCCGCCTGCCGATATATGGGATGCGGCCAATCTCCGCCTGCTGCGTCATGGCCACACCCGCGCCACAGCACTTCCTGCCGACCTCGTGGAAGCCTTGGCCCGCGCGTCGTCCGCCTGCGAGACAGTGTGGCGGGTAGCCAGGGCGCAAGCCGATTTCGCCTTGGTGGCGCCGAAGCTAAGCACCCTGATGGCATTGGTGCGTGAGCAGGGCCAGGCCCTGGCACCCGCCCTGGGGCTCTCGCCCTACGACGCATTGATGGATGGCTACCAGCGCGGCATGCTTGCGGCCGACGTCGCACCGGTCTTTGCCGATTACGAAACCTTCCTGGCCGATGCGCTCCCCCGCGCCGAGGCGATCCAGGCGGCCCGCGGGCCGGCCACGCCGCTGGAAGGTCCGTTCCCCGAGCACATCCAGGAGGCGCTCTGCCGCAACCTGTCGCTGCGCGCGGGTCTGGAGGCCGAGCATTCCAGGCTCGACCGCTCCACCCACCCGTTCTGCGGCGGCACGCCCACCGACGTGCGGATCACCACGCGCTACCGCACCGATGATTTCGCCCAGGCGCTGATGGGCGTGATGCACGAAACCGGCCACGCGCTTTACGAGCGCGGCCTGCCAAAGAACGTCGCCCGCCAACCGGTGGGCGAGGCGGCGGGCATGGCCGCCCATGAAAGCCAGTCGCTGATCGTCGAGATGCAGGCCGTCCGGTCCGATGCCTTCCTGTCCTGGCTTGGCCCCTTGCTGCACGAGACGTTCGGCGGCAGTGCCGCCCCCTATGCCCCCGCCAACCTCGGCCGCCTGCTGCGCCGCGTTGGCCGCGGTTTGATCCGTGTGGACGCCGACGAGATGACCTATCCCGCCCACGTCATCCTGCGCTTCCGGCTCGAACAGTCGCTGATCGCGGGCGACGTCGCGGTGGCTGACCTGCCCGGCGCCTGGAACCAAGGAATGCACCGGATGCTCGGCATTACCCCGCCCGATGATCGCGTGGGCGTTCTGCAGGACATCCACTGGTACGACGGCCTCGTCGGCTACTTCCCCAGCTACTCGCTCGGCGCCATGGCCGCGGCCCAGCTGATGGCGGCAGCCCGCCGCGATGTGGGCGGCCTCGACGCCGCCTTGTCGGACGGAGATTTCGCCCCGCTTCTCGGCTGGCTGCGCAGCAAGGTCCATGGCCAGGGCAGTCTCTACGGGTTCAACGACCTGCTCGTCCACGCCACCGGCAAGAAGCTCGATCCCGCGGATTTCCAGGCGCATCTCACGGGCCGCTACCTGACCCCGTAATACCAACGGCTGCAGGCGTTGATGGAATCAACGCTTTATCTCTATGTTTTATCGAGCAATTTTATCGCGCGGTTGAGCCAACTGCTGGCGAAAATGCGCTAGATCATGATGCGTTTGGGTTGCTTCACCCAAAATCATCACGCTCTAATCCGCCGCGTCCGCAAACCCGCCAGACTGCCGCCCCCACAGCCGCGCGTAGGCCCCGCCCTGCCGCAACAGATCCGCATGCGTGCCAATCTCCACAATCCGCCCCTGCTCCATCACCACCACCCGATCCATCTTCGAGATCGTCGACAACCGATGCGCGATGGCAATTACCGTCCGGCCCCGCATCAGCGTATCCAACTGGCCCTGGATCGCCGCCTCAACCTCTGAATCCAGCGCCGAGGTCGCCTCATCCAGCACCAAAATCGGCGCGTCCTTCAAAATCACCCGCGCAATCGCAATCCTCTGCCGCTGCCCGCCCGACAGTTTCACGCCCCTTTCGCCCACATGCGCGTCAAACCCGGTGCGCCCGTTCCAATCCTCCAGCGTCTCGATGAAATCCATCGCCTCCGCCTGTCGCGCCGCCGCGACAATCTCCTCCTCCGGCGCCCAAGGCCTGCCATAAGCGATGTTCTGTCGGATCGAGCGATGCAGCAGCGACGTATCCTGCGTCACCATGGCGATCTGCGTCCGCAGGCTCTCCTGCGTCACCTCCGCAATATCCTGCCCATCGATGGTGATCCGCCCCTTATCGGGCGAGTGAAACCGCAGCAGCAGGTTTACCAACGTCGATTTCCCGGCCCCCGAATGCCCCACCAGCCCAATCCGCTCACCGGCCGCGATATCCAGCGACAACCCATGCAGAACGCCGCGCTGCGTGCCATACCCGAACGTGAGGTTCTCGAACCGGATCGCCCCCCGCGACACCACCAGTTCCGAAGCACCGGGCGCGTCGCCCATCTGGCGCGGCACGGCAATCGACTTCATGCCGTCCTGCACCACACCCACGTTTTCAAAGATCGACGTGATGTTGTCCGCCACCCAGCCGGACATGTTGGAGATCTGCCACGCCAGCGGCAACGCCGTCGCCACCACGCCCACCGCGATGATCCCATGCACCCAAAGTGCGACCGCCGTGGCCGCGGTGCCTGCGATCATCAGCGCGTTGATGCAGGACAATGTCAGCACATACCGCGTGATCATCCGCAGCTGCTGGCGGAACGACGCGGTGTGCTCGTCCACCGCCTCGCGCACGAAATTGTCCTCATCGCGCGCGCGGGCAAACAATTTCACCGTCAGGATGTTGGTGTAGCTGTCCACGATCCGGCCCGTCAGCGTAGACCGAAACTCGCTCATGGCCCGCGAACGGTCACGCAGACGCGGCACATAGTAGCGCAGCATCGCAGCATAGCCGATGCACCAGGCCAGCAGCGGCAACGTCAGCCGCCAGTCGTTCGACAGCATCAGCGCCAGCGCGGTCAGCCCATACACCACGATATACCAGACCGCGTTGATGGTGGAGACAATGCTCTCCCGCAATGCGGGCCCAGCCTGCATCACGCGGTTGGCCACGCGCCCCGCGAAATCGTTCTGGAAGAAAGACCAGCTCTGCCGCACCACATGCCAATGCGCCTGCCAACGCGTCATGTTGGTCAGCCCCGCATTGATCGCCTGGTTGGTGATCAACCCGCGCACCAGCTGTGTGGCCGGCCGGCCGATGATCAGCGCCAGCGCCATGCCCAGCAGCTGCGGCCATTCTTCGGCCAGAAGCGTCTTTGCATCGTGGGTCGAAACGAGTGTAACCACCCTGCCGATGAAGATCGGAATCAGGGTGTCCATCAGCGCCATCGCCAGCCCAGCGCCGAACAGGGCCACGATCAAGCCCTTCGCCTGGCGCGCGTAATGCCAGTAGAACCGCAGCAGAGCGCGCTCCCCATCAGGCGGTGGCGGCGCTTCGGGAGCGATTTCGGTCGGTTTAAGCTTGTCTTCGAAATATTTGAACATGCCAGCCAAGCTCCGACCCAATGGTGCGCTGCGTCAAACGGAGACTCGACGGCGGGCACCAGCCTTGCGTCGCGCGCACGATGAAAGCATGGCATGAACGCCGCTCGCACCCGCCGCTTTTCACGCTATTGGACCCGATCGATGCCGCATATCCTGCAAGACGCCACCATCGCCGAACTGCCCAACCACTACGCCGGCAAGGTGCGCGACAACTACGATCTGCCGGACGGCAGGCGCATCATCATCGCCACCGACCGCATCAGCGCGTTCGACATCATCCTCGCCTGCATCCCGCTGAAGGGTCAGGTCCTGACGCAAACCGCGCGCTTCCAGTTCGAAGCCACTGCCGATCTCTGCCCCAACCACGTGCTGTCCTACCCCGACCCTAACGTGGTGATCGGCCAGCGCCTTGATATCCTGCCGGTGGAGATCGTGGTGCGCGGCTACCTCGCCGGCACCACCGGCACTTCCATCCTGACGATGTACAACCAGGGCAAGCGTAGCATGTATGGCGTGCGCCTTCCGGACGGCATGCGCGCCAACCAGAAGCTGCCCACCCCACTCATCACCCCCACCACCAAGGCCTTCGACGGTGGCCACGACGCGCCGCTGAGCGCCGCTGAGATCATCGCGCAGAAACTATTGACGCCCGAACAGTGGGAAACGCTGCAGCACTACGCTTTCGCGCTGTTCGCCCGCGGTCAGGACATGGCGGCCAAACAGGGCCTGATCCTCGCGGACACAAAATACGAATTCGGCACCGACCCCCACGGCCGGATCGTTCTAGCGGACGAGATCCACACGCCCGACAGCAGCCGCTACTGGTTCGCCAAAGGCTTCGAACAGCGCTACGAGGCCGGCGAGAAGCCGCAAAGCTTCGACAAGGACTTTATCCGCAGCTGGGTCAGCGCGCGCTGCGACCCCTACACCCAGCCTGTCCCGGAAATCCCTGCCGAGATCATCGCCCAAACCACCGAGGTCTATATCAAGGCCTATGAAATGATCACCGGCCGCGTTTTCGAACGCCCGACCGACGACGAGCCGCCGCTAGACCGCATCCGCCGCAATCTGGCGCCCTATTTCACCAAAGCCTGAGCGGTAGAGGGCGTCGGATTGAGCCGCAGCATCACAAGGTTCAAAAAAGCGGCAAAGCTGACCCACGCCAGATAGGGCACCAGCAGCCACGCCGCCGTTTCGGAATGTTGCGCGAAGGCTGCAATGTTGGCCACGATGGCCAACCACAAAAAACTGACATCGATCAGTGCCAGATCGATCCGTCGCAGACCGAAGAACACCGCCGACCAGCCGGCATTCAGCGCAAGCTGCACACCGAAGATCGCAAATGCCAACGCAGCGCCGGCCAGGCCCGCCTGCTTCCACACCATCCAGCCAGAAACCGCAATTATCGCGTAAAGCAACGACCATGCGATCGGAAACAGCCATTTCGGCGGCACCCAGCTCGGCTTGGCCAACCGGGTGTACCAGTCACCCGGCTTGAAGATGGCACCGCTTGCCGCGGCGACGGTGCACACGGCAATAAACCCCCACAGGGCGTAGACTTCGTTCCAGCTCATTCCCGCACCAATTCGCCCATGCACAGCGAGATGGTCAGCGCGGCCTTCGGTTCCAAGCCCCCGATCAAACGTGCTGGCCACCGCTGATGTGAATTTCCGCGCCGTTGATATAGGACGAGGCCTCCGAGCAAAGGAAATGGATGGTCTCGGCCACCTCGCGCGGCTCCCCCAGTCGGCCCATCGGCACCTCCCGCACCACCAGTTCGTCTGTCCCTGGCGACAGGATGGCGGTCTTGATCTCGCCGGGCGCGATGGCGTTGCAGCGGATCTTGTGGGCGCCCAGCTCATGCGCCAGCTCGCGGGTCAGCGCAGCCAGACCCGCCTTCGAGCACGCATAGGCCACCCCCGCGAACGGATGCACGCGGGAGCCCACGATGGACGTCACATTGACGATCGAGCCCTGCGCCGCCTCCAGCTCCGGCACCAAGGCGCGCACCAGCAGCGCGGTCGACACCAGATTCACGTTCAGCACCTGCGTCCAGGCATGCGCGTCTGAGTCCAGCACCCCCATGCGCGACCCATTCGGGCCCTTGGGCGAAATGCCGGCATTGTTGACCAGCGCGTGCAGCTTGCCGTCTGGCAGCCGGGAGCGGACCTCCGCGGCCAGCGCCGGAATGGCCGAAAGATCAGCGAGATCGGCGGTGATATGCGCCGCCCGCGCCGCCGGCCAGCCACACGCCGGATCGAATGGCTGCCGCGAAACGGTCAGGATGCGCCAACCGCGCTCCTGAAACAGCTTCACCGTGGCGTGGCCGATCCCCCGGCTGGCCCCGGTCAGCAGCATAACGCGCCGGGGCGCCACCGCCGCCGCAGGCGGCATAGGCTCTGGCGGCGCCGCACCCTTGGCAACTATTGGCTCCGCCATGACCGACCCTCCGTTGGAACCGACATGTTACCCCCCCGTTGCCCAGACGCGAAACCAGGCATTCGTCACGCAGCTCTAAAATCCACCCCCTTGACCGAGGTGTAGCCTGAGCTACATTTCAGAGCATGAACACCAAAACAACCCCTGCGCTTGATACACCCGAAATGCCGAACCTGACGGCGCGCGCCTCACAGCGCATGAGCGACGCATTGGCGGGGCGCGGCAAGATCGGCCCGCGCACCGCGCTGCTCTTCGTGGGGCCGGCGGTGATCGCGTCCATCGCCTATATCGACCCCGGCAATTTCGCGACCAACATCCAGGCCGGCTCGAAATACGGTTATTCGCTGCTGTGGGTGGTGGTGGCGGCCAACCTGATGGCGATGTTGTTCCAGGCGCTGTCGGCCAAGCTCGGCATCGTCACCGGCCAAAACCTGGCGGAACTCTGCCGCGACCGGTTCCGAAAGCCGGTGGTGTGGCTGATGTGGGGCGTGTCTGAAATTGCCGCGATGGCAACGGACCTCGCCGAATTCCTGGGCGGCGCCATCGGGCTCTCCCTGCTCTTCCACATCCCGCTGCTGGCCGGCATGGGCGTCACAGCCGTGATCACCTACGCCATCCTGATGGTGGACCGACGGGGATTTCGGCCCATCGAGCTGATCATCGGCGGCTTCGTGGCCATCATCGCGCTGTGCTACCTCATCGAGTTGCTGGTGGCGCCGGTGCAGTGGGCCGCGGTGGGTCTGGGCGCCATCACCCCTGTTATTCCGGATTCCGCGGCGCTGACCATCGCCGTGGGCATTATCGGCGCCACCGTGATGCCGCATGCGGTGTATCTGCATTCCGGGCTGACGCAGAACCGCGTCAAAACCAACACCGACGGCGAGCGGCGAATGCTGCTGCGGTTCTCCAACCGCGAGGTCGTGGTGGCGCTCACCCTGGCCGGCCTCATCAACATGGCGATGGTCATCATGGCCGCGTCAGCGTTTCACGATGGCCATTCCGATGTGGCCGAGATCGAGACCGCCTACCACACGCTCACCCCGCTGCTCGGCGGCGCCGCGGCCGGCTTCTTCCTGCTTTCGCTGCTCGCCTCGGGCATCTCCAGCTCGGTGGTGGGCACCATGGCCGGCCAGCTCATCATGCAGGGCTTCGTGGGTTTCCGCATTCCAATCTGGGTGCGCCGCGCGGTTACGATGCTGCCGGCCTTTGTGGTGGTGGCCATGGGCGTGGATGCCACCCAGGCGCTGGTCGGCAGCCAGGTGCTGCTCAGCCTTGCCTTACCGTTCCCGCTGGTGGCGTTGGTGATGTTCACCCGCAATCCCGAAATCATGGGCAACTTCGCCAACAGCCGCCGGGTTCACCTTCTGGCGATCCTGGCCACGGCGATCATCGTATCGCTGAACGTGGTTTTGTTGCTGGATACGGTCGGCATCACCTTTTTGTAACCCTGGCTTGTAACGCTGGCTTGTGATGCTGGCCGGCCTCATCGCCGCTGATTGAAAACATCCACACAAACCGCCCCCAGCAGCACCAGCCCCTTGATCACCTGCTGGTAGTCGATGCCGATGCCCAGGATCGACATGCCGTTGTTCATCACCCCCATGATGAACGCGCCCACCACCG
>JBBROR010000064.1:0-12895 GCA_038229175.1 Acetobacterales bacterium
CAACATCGACCCCGAGCATCTGGATCACTGGGGCACCGCCGAGGCGATGGTCGCGGGGTTCGACCAGTTCGTGCAGAACATTCCCTTCTACGGGTTTGCGGTGCTGTGCATCGATCATCCCAGCGTGCAGCAGATGATCCCACGCCTGTCCGATCGCCGCGTGATCACGTATGGGTTTTCGCCGCAGGCCGATGTCCGCGCCGATCGGCTGGTGATGGACCGGATGGGGGCCACGTTCGAGGTAGAGATCGCCGATCGGGCACGGGGACGCACCCGGCGCATGGGGCCGTTCCGGCTGCCGATGCTGGGCGCGCACAACGTGTCCAACGCGCTGGCCGCCATCACCATCGGCATCGAGATGGAGATCGACGACGCCACATTGCGCAGCGCGTTCCTCAACTTCCGAGGCGTGCAACGGCGTTTCACCAAAACTGGTGAGGCCAACGGCATCACGGTGATCGATGATTACGGGCATCACCCCGTGGAAATCATGGCGGTGCTGAAAGCAGCGCGGCAGGCCGGCGCACGTGACGTGATCGCAGTGATGCAGCCGCATCGCTATTCGCGGCTTGATTCGTTGTTTGAGGAATTCTGCACCTGCATGAACGATGCAGGCACCGTCATCATCGCAGACGTCTATGCCGCCGGCGAGCAGCCAATCCCGGGCGTTGACCGCGACGCGCTGATCGAAGGATTGCGTACCCGCGGCCATCGCAGCGTGGTGCCGCTGCCGGGGCCGGAGCATCTGGCGGAAATGATCCATGCCATCGCCAAGCCCGGCGATTTCGTGATCTGCCTGGGGGCAGGAAACATCACCCACTGGGCACATGCCCTGCCGGCCCAGTTGCAGGCGTTGCAGGTGCCACGCCGATGATGCCCCATATTCCCCCGCTGCGCGGCCGTGTCCAGGAGGGCGTCGTGCTGGCGCCGTCGACCTGGTTTCGCGTCGGCGGGCCGGCTGAAGCACTGGTGCGGCCGGCCGATCCCGAGGATCTGTGTGATTTCTTCAAGGCGTTGCCGCACGAGATTCCGGTGACGGTGATCGGCGCCGCCTCAAACCTCATCGTACGCGACGGCGGCATCAACGGCGTGGTGATCCGGCTGGCACGCGGGTTCAACGACATCGTAATGGAGGCTGACGGCGTCGTGGCCGGTGCTGCCTGTCTCGATCTCACCGTGGCCGAACATGCCGCCAGCGCGGGAATGTCGGGGCTGGAGTTTTTGTCGGGTATTCCCGGGACTATCGGCGGCGCGGTGGCGATGAACGCCGGCGCGTATGGCGGCGATGTCGCGCATGTTCTCGATTGGGCAGAGGTCGTGACGCGGACAGGCGAGTTGGTCACGCTCACCACCGCTAGCCTGGACTTTGCCTATCGCCACGCCGCCCTGCCGGCAGGCGCCGTTGTGACCCGCGCGCGCTTCAGGGCTGCAAAGGGTGAGCCTGCAGCCATTGCCGCCCGCATGGCCGAAATTCGTGCCAGCCGGCAGGCCACGCAGCCGGTTCGCGCGCGCACCGGAGGTTCCACCTTTCGCAATCCCGACGGGCAGAAGGCGTGGGAGCTGATCGACGGCGCCGGATGTCGCGGGCTGACACGCGGCGGTGCCATGGTGTCTGACAAGCACTGCAACTTTCTGCTCAACATGGGCGACGCCACGGCCGCAGACCTCGAGGGCCTCGGCGAGGAGGTGCGCCGCCGCGTGCGCGACAGCAGCGGGATCGACCTGCATTGGGAAATTCGCAGGCTAGGCGTCAAGACTTTGGTAAAGGCCCCGGTATGACACGCGTGGCAGTTCTCTACGGCGGCATTTCCGCCGAACGCGAGGTTAGCCTGTCATCCGGAATGCAGGTGATCGCGGCCTTGCGAAGTGTGGGCTTTGAGGTCACGCCAATCGAGGTGGGGCCTGATCTGCACACGACCCTGGCCGCGCTCAGGCCAAAGCCGGACGTGGTGTTCAATGCCCTGCACGGCCGCTTTGGCGAGGATGGCGCGATCCAGGGTGTGCTGGATTGGCTCGACATCCCTTATACACATTCCGGCGTGCGCGCCTCGGCACTGGCGATGGACAAGGCAGCAGCGAAGGCGATTTTCGTCAATGCTGGCCTTCCGGTGGCACAAGGCGGGATCTACGAGGCGGGCTCGCTGGTCGATGCCGATCCGATGAAGTTGCCCTATGTGATCAAGCCTTTGAACGAGGGTTCGTCGGTGGGCGTCGAGATCATCCGCGAGGGGGACAATCGCCGGGCAGCGGTTGCGTCCACCTGGCGCTTCGGGCGCACGGCCATCGTGGAGGAGTTTATTCCGGGCCGAGAGTTGACGGTGGGCGTGATGGACGACCGTGCGTTGGCAGTGACCGAGATCATCGCGTCGCAGGCCTTCTACAACTACGAATCGAAGTATGCCGATGGCGGCTCGCGCCATGTTGTCCCGGCGCAGATTCATCCACTGGCCGCAGCCGAGGCGATGCGCATCGCGTTGGAGGCGCATCGCGCGCTTGGCTGTGCCGGTGCCAGCCGGTCCGATTTCCGGTACGACGATACGAAAGGCGAACCGGGGCGGCTGGTGCTGCTCGAAGTGAACACCCAGCCGGGCCTCACACCCACCTCGCTTTTGCCTGAGCAGGCGGCGTTCCTGGGCATCGATTTTCCACAGCTTTGCCGCTGGATGGTGGAGCACGCCGCATGCCGCGCGTGAAACCCCGCCCTGCCCCGATGCCGCTGCCGGATCGCCCCGGCCGTTGGAAACTTCTGTTGCGGCGTCAGCGAAAATTGCTGCGCCCAACTGCGTTCGCTTCGATCGCGGTGGTGGTGGTGGTTGCTGGTTTCGTGGCTGTCAGCACGATCGGTCGCGGCCCATCGCTCCGCGATCGCCTTGGCAGGCTCTCCGCCGATGCCGGGTTGGCGATCCGCACGGTGCAGGTCATTGGCCGCGAGAAAACGCCGGAGCCGCTGCTGGCGGTGGCGATTGGCGCCGTTCCGGGCCGCTCCATTCTCACCTATTCGATCAGCGATGCGCGCACCCGAATTGAAAGCATCGCCTGGGTGCGCTCGGCGATCGTGGAACGCGTGCTGCCGGACAAGATCCGTGTTGTGCTCAACGAACGTCGCCCGTTCGCGGTCTGGCAGAACCAGGGCAAATTCATGCTGATCGACCAGGCGGGCAACATCGTCACCGACAGCGATATTTCGACTTTTGCCGACAAGCTGCCCTTGGTGGTAGGCGTGGGCGCCCCTTTGGCGGCCGGCAGCCTGATCAAGAGCTTCAATGAGTATCCAGTGCTGTCAGGCCGGTTGGTCGCCGCGGTGCGTGTGGGCGAGCGGCGTTGGGATCTGTGCATGACCAGCGGCGCCAATGTGCTGCTACCAGAAGGCGCCGAGCCCGCCGCACTTGCCAAGTTGGCGGAGTTGCAGACAAGCAAAGCGCTTCTCGACAGGCCATTGCAGGAGATCGACATGCGTCTGCCCGATCGCCTGCGACTGCGCCCGATGGCCGAGGGGCCTTGCGGCCAGGGTGGCGAGCGGGTCGCCACGCCGGTGAAGCCACCCACAACGACGCCGAGGAGGGCCACATGAACGCCATCCGCCCACAAGCCAACCTGCTGAGTGGATCAGGCGAAAGTTCGAGCAGGCCCGGTCAGCCAGTCCTGCCGGAGCAGCCGGAGCAGCGCGCCCGCCAGCGCATGATTGCGCGCCCGTCCGGCCCGTTCGGCGTGCTCGACATCGGCACCACCAAGATCGCCTGTATCATCGGCCGGATCGAGCAGGACGGCACGCCCCGCGTGCTTGGTTTCGGCTGGCAGCGCGGCCAGGGCGTGCGCGCCGGCGGGATCGTGGATATCGAACAGGCCGAGCGCGCCATCCGGGCGGCGGTGGGCGCTGCCGAGGAGATGGCTGACACGCGGCTGCGCGCCGTGACCGTGAACCTTTCCTGCGGCCAGCCGGAGAGCCGCCTGTTCAACGTGCGTTGGCCGGTTGGCGGCCGGGCCGTGACGGAGCAGGACGTGCGCCGCGTGCTGGTAGAGGGCCGCGCCCGTGCTGCGTCCGAAGGTCGCCACATCGTGCACGCGCTGCCGCTGAACTTCGCCGCCGACGAGACGATGGGCGTGGACGATCCGCGCGGCCTGTTCTGCGATACCCTCAGTGCGCGCCTGCATGTTGTGGATGCGCTGCACACCTCGCTGCGCACGTTGCAGGCCTGTCTGCAGCGTTGCGATCTGGGGATCACCGACCTGGTGTCGGCACCGATGGCGGCAGGGATCTCCACGTTGGTGGAGGACGAAAAACAGCTTGGCGCCACGGTGCTGGACATGGGCGGCGGCACGACGGGGATGGCGGTGTTCGCCGAGGGGCAGTTGCTGCACACCTGCCAGATCGGCATCGGCGGCCAGCATGTAACGAACGACATCGCCCGCCTGCTGTCCACGCCGGTGGCGCATGCCGAGCGGCTGAAGACGCTGTATGGCAGCGCACAGTCAAGCCCTGACGACGAGCGCGAGATGCTGCCGGTGAAGCTGGTGGGCGAGGCCGAGCATCAGATTGCAAAGGTGCCGCGCAAGGCCGTGGTGGGCATCATCATCCCGCGACTCGAAGAAACGTTCGAGATGGTGCGTGAGCGGCTGGAAGGCTTTGGCAGTGCCGCCGGCGCACGAGTCGTGCTGACCGGCGGCGCCAGCCAGTTGCAGGGCGTGCGCGAGATGGCGGCCACGATCCTGGATCGCCAGGTCCGCGTCGGCAAGCCGGCCCCGGTGCGTGGGCTGCCGGAGAGTGCCGCGGGGCCGGCCTTTGCAACCGCTGTCGGCCTGATGTCGTGGGCCGGTGGTGAAGGACGGTCGGTGATGGACATCGATCTGGATGGCGAACGACAGGGCGGCCTGCTGCGGCGGGTCGTCAATTTTCTGCGGGACCGCACGTAATGGTGCAGACGAATCGAATTTCCTGCGTACAACACTTGTCTCTGAGAGGAGCCGCTCCATGACTTTGAACCTGACCATTCCACAGCAGCTGCACACCGATTTCACGCCCCGCATTACGGTTATCGGCGTCGGCGGCGGCGGCACGAACGCCGTCAACACGATGATTTCACTCGACCTCAAGGGTGTCGATTTCGTTGTCGCAAACACCGATGCGCAGTCGCTGCAGAACGCACGCGCGGATCGGCGTATTCAACTCGGGCCGCATCTGACCCAAGGGTTGGGCGCCGGCGCCAAGCCGGAGATTGGCCGCGCCGCGGCTGAAGAGGCGATGGACGAGGTGTATCGTCACCTCGATGGCGCCCACATGGTGTTCATTACCGCCGGCATGGGTGGCGGCACGGGCACCGGAGCGGCCCCTGTCATCGCGCGCATGGCCCGCGAACGCGGCATTCTCACGGTGGGCGTTGTCACCAAGCCGTTCACCTTCGAAGGTCTGCGCCGCGCGCGTGCCGCCGAGGCGGGCATCGAGGAGTTGCAGCAATGGGTGGACACGTTGATCGTGATCCCCAACCAGAACCTTTTTCGTCTGTCGAACGAGCGCACCGGCTTCAAGGAAGCGTTCAAGATGGCCGATAACGTTCTGTATATGGGCGTTCGTGGCGTGACCGACCTGATGGTAGCTCCTGGGATGGTGAACCTGGATTTTGCCGACATTCGCACCGTGATGGCCGAGATGGGCAAGGCGATGATGGGCACCGGCGAGGCCGACGGCGAAGGCCGTGCGTTGCGCGCCGCCGAACTCGCCATCAGCAACCCGCTGCTGGAGGATACTTCGATGTCCGGCGCGCGTGGCCTGCTGATCAACATCACCGGCGGCGAGGATCTGACGTTGTTCGAGGTTGACCAGGCTGCGAACCGCATTCGCGAGGAGGTTGACGAAGAGGCCAACATCATCTTCGGCTCGGCGATCGACGAAAGCCTCAACGGCCGCATCCGCGTGTCGGTGGTGGCGACCGGCATCGACAACATCATGAACCGCCAGCATGAGCGGCCGCATCTGATCGCGGTCGGCGGCGGCGGCATGCAGTCCATGGCGCAAGCCGTGGGCCAGCAGCACGCCCCCGCCCAGATTGGTGCGCAGGCGCCTGCCGCCCAGGCCTCCCATGCGCAACAGATTGGCTTTCAGGCTACACCGCAGGCCGGTGCAATGCCGGCGCCGCGGGGGTTGATGCCATCGGTCGGCCGCGACCCGTCGTTGCGTTCGCCGCTTTCGCGCCCCATGCCTCAGCCGGCCTCGCCCGGTGCGCTGCGCCCGGCTTTGAACGCGCAGCCGCGCCAGGAGGCTCGACCGGCTGAAACCCGTCCCGTTGACGATCGCACGCTGGACGCCATGCCGCAGAGCTTCGAGATTGATGATGCTCCGCTGCCACCGCGCCAGATTCCAGCGCATCTGCAGCAGCCGCTGCGTCCGCAGGCCTCGCCGCTGCAGCGCCCGGCGTCGCGTCAGCCCGAGGCAAAGCCTGCGCCCCGCGCCGGCCTGTTCGCCAGCGAGGCACCGATCCCGGCACCGGCACCGCGGAAAAGCCTGTTCGGTATCGTGACGGGGGCTATTCGTGGCCACGTGGCGGAGCTGTCTGCGGCGCACCAGGAGCCTCGGCCGGACGTGCAACCGGCAGCTCAAACCCGTGAGACGCCGCAGCCGCAGGTACGCCCGGCAGCAAGCGACGAGATCGGGATCGAGATCCCGGCCTTCCTGCGCCGCCAGTCTTAAACCACGCCAAGCCTTATGCCCCGGCTGTGGTCCTTCGGGACCGCAGCCGGGGTTTTACATTTTGGAGGTTTCCCGCTCAAGAGGCAGACCCGCGAAGTGTAACGTTCTGCAACGCAAACTCTACTGCAAAAACAAGGAACTAGACCGTAATATTTGGTAATAATCATTGACTGGTGCGGGCTCGTGACGCTGCTAGGTTTGGCACCGTCGATGCAGATCGGCAGCTGCCGTCGCCGGAAGACGTTCGGCCTGGTACATTCAGGAAAGATGATGCGATGGACGGCCTGCCGCACACGATCTCACTGCAGACCACCGCCGACACCCAGCGCACGCTCGCCGCCCCGATTGGCTGCGTCGGCATCGGGTTGCATAGCGGTCGCAGGATCAACCTCACGCTGAAGCCCCTACCCGCCGGCAGCGGTATCATGTTCCGCCGTATCGACATGGATCCGTGCGCTGGCAGCATCGACATTCCCGCTCGCCATGATCACGTGGTGGACACGCGGCTTTGTACCGTGATCGGCAATACCAATCGGCCCGAATGCCGCGTGAGCACGGTGGAGCATCTGACGGCGGCGCTGGCCGGCTGCGGCATTCACAATCTGCTGGTTGAGATCGACGGGCCGGAAGTTCCAATCCTCGATGGCTCCGCGGCCAGCTTTGTGTTCCTGATCGAGTGCGCCGGGATTGTGGAGCAGGATGCTCCGGTTGCACGCATCGAGGTTCTGCGCACCGTGCGCGTGGAGAGCGGCGTTGCCTTTGCCGAATTGCGCCCGTCTTCGTTTGGCTTCGACATGGCGCTCTCAATCGATTTCGTGGCCCCCGCCATTGGCAAGCAGGCGCTGTCGCTGCGCCTTTCGGCCGAAAGCTTCCGCACCGAGCTGGCCCGCAGCCGCACCTTCACCATGGTGCAGGAAGTGGAGGCACTGCGCGCCGCAGGACTGGCATTGGGTGGCAGCCTGGACAACGCCATCGTCGTTGATCACGACCGCATCCTGAACCCCGCCGGCCTGCGCATGACGGACGAGTTCGTGCGGCACAAGATGCTGGACGCTGTGGGCGATCTATCGCTGGCCGGCGCCCCGCTCAGCGGTCGCTTCGTGGCACACCGTACCGGCCATGCGATGAACAACCGGCTTTTGCTGGCGCTGTTCTCCGACGATGCCAACTGGCGTCTGGTCAGCGCCGATACCGCATCGCACGCAATCTGGCAGCCGGTGTCTGCCGCGGCGTGATGGGGTTGACGGCACACTGTCGTTGAGGCGATGCCTCACGCTGGTGATGAGGCTTCGCCTCGGGCTCACCTGTGCTATACGACGCTCATCTTTGACCGCGTGATCTGGACCGTCGGCGATTCCGCCTCCGGTCGTCACGCTCCAAGCGCTCGGTGATTGACGTGTCCCTGCCCCGCTTCGCGGCCTTTCCTATCCTTTTCCTGTCCATGACGCTGGCGCTCGGCGGGTGCTCTATCTTCAGTTCCGGCGACAGCGTGCCGGCCTCAGATGCCAGCCTGCCGGCGGAGGATCTTTATGGCCGCGGCGTCGATGCGGTGAACGCGCAGAAATACGATCAAGCGGTCAAGACGTTCGACCTGCTGGAGCAGACCTATCCGTATTCCGGCTTCACGGTGAACGCCCAGATGATGCAGGGCTACACGGAATATCTGCGCAACCACTACACCGACGCGATCAGCGTGCTCGATCGCTTCATCCAGTTGCATCCGGCACATCGCGATATCGCTTATGTCTATTACCTGCGCTCACTCTGCTATTACGAGCAGATCGCCGACATCCAGCGCGACCAGCGTGGCACGGCGGAGGCCATGGCAGCCCTTCAGGAGGTGGTGACGCGGTTTCCGGAAAGCTCCTACGCCCGCGATGCCCGCCTGAAGATCGACCTGGCGCGCGACCATCTGGCCGGCAAGGAGATGGAAGTGGGGCGTTATTACGAAAAGCAGCGGCTCTACACCGCAGCCATCGGCCGCTTCCAACGCGTTGTGGACGATTACCAGACCACCAATCATGCGCCTGAGGCACTGCATCGCCTGACCGAGATCTACCTGCTGCTCGGCCTGCCCGACCAGGCGCGCAAAACCGCGGCCGTGCTTGGGCACAACTACCCCGGTAGCGAATGGTATGCGAGCAGCTACAATCAGCTGGTTGCCAGCGGCCAGGTGCAAGACACAGCCGGTGTGGCCGGCCCGGTCGAGCCCCCGGGCTTTTTTTCGCGCAATCTGCCCTCGATCTTTTGATCTCCGATGCTGACAAGCCTGTCGATCCGCGACGTGGTGCTGATCGAACGGCTTGATCTGAATTTCGAAGCCGGGCTGACGGTGCTGACGGGCGAGACCGGTGCTGGGAAATCCATCCTTTTGGACAGCCTCGGCCTTGCCCTCGGTGCGCGCAGCGAAGCGGGCTTGGTGCGCGTGGGGTGCGCCCAGGCCAGTGTGGCGGCCTTGTTCTCGCCGCCGTTGGATCATCCGGCCCTGGCGCTGCTCGCCGAACAGGGCATTGCATCGGACGGCGACATCGTGCTGCGCCGCGTGGTGACGCGGGACGGTCGGTCCCGCGCTTTTGCCAACGATCAGCCGGTGGGTGCGGCCCTGCTCAAGCGGGTGGGGGCGCTGCTGGTTGAGGTGCAGGGCCAGGGCGATCAGATGGGATTGGCAGACCCCGCCGGGCACGCGGCGCTGCTGGATGCCTATGGCGTGGACGCGGCCCTGCGTGAGGCTGTGTCGGCGCATTATCGCGCGTGGCGCGGGGCCGCGGCCGCGTTGAAGAGCGCGGAAGAGGCGATTGCCGCGGCGAAGCGGGACGAGGAGTGGCTGCGCCATGCCACCGAAGAACTCGGCACGCTTGCGCCGCTTCCGGGCGAAGAGGAGCGTATGGCCACCGAACGCCAGCGCCTGCAACAGGATGAACGTCGGGCCGAGGCGATCGCGTCGGCTCTATCGGAACTCACGCCGCGCGATCGCCGCAGCGCCGGGCCGGCGGCAGCCCTGCGCGCCGCCAGCCGCGCCCTGATGCGTCTGGCGCCAGGCGGCGAGACAGATTCGGACAATCCTGCGTCACCGGCCATGGCCGCATTGGAACGCGCCGAGGAAGCGTTGGCCGAGGCGGAAACACTGCTCGCGCGTCTGGCGGATGCAGCCCACGCCGACCCGCGCCTGCTGGAGGCGGCAGAGGAGCGGCTGTTCGCCCTGCGCGGGGCGGCGCGCAAGCACAACGTGCTGGTAGGCAACCTGCCGGAGCACCTCGCGTCGTTGCGCACGCGGCTGGCAGCGCTCGATTCGGGCACTGTGGAAATCGATACACTCGCCGCCAGCATGTTGGCAGCGCGGGCTTTATACGCCGCCGCCTGCCAAGAGCTGAGCGCTGCGCGTCAGATTGCCGCCCGGCGCCTGGAAGCCGCCATCGCCATCGAGCTGCCGCCGCTGAAACTTGATCGGGCGAAATTCGTGGCCGAGGTGGCGCCGTTGCCGGAGGCGGGGTGGAGTGCCGGCGGAGCTGACGCGGTGCGCTTTCTGATTTCCACCAATCCCGGGCAGACGCCTGGCCCACTGGCCAAGATCGCGTCCGGTGGCGAATTGTCGCGGCTGATGCTGGCGCTGAAGGTGGTGCTGGCCGGCGGCTCCGTGGTGCCCACCTTGGTGTTCGACGAGGTGGACAGCGGCATTGGTGGCGCCACGGCCGCGGCGGTGGGCGAGCGCCTCGCGCGGGTGGCGGACCGGGTGCAGGTGCTGCTCGTCACGCACAGCCCACAGGTGGCGGCGCGCGGCACCCAGCATCTGCGGGTGGCGAAATCGGTGGGCACCCTGTTTGCCGAAACCCGCGTGGAACCGTTGGAAGGGCCTGCGCGTCGGGAGGAAATCGCCCGCATGCTGGCCGGCGAGACCGTCACCGAAGCCGCGCGCGCGGCCGCCGACAGCCTGATGGTACGATGACCGAAGCCTCCCTGCCCCACACCGAAGAAGAGGCTGCAGCCGATTTGGCCCGGCTGGCGGCGCTGCTGGCGGAGTATGACCAACGCTACCACGCGCAGGACAACCCCACGGTGTCAGACGCCGTCTATGACGCGCTGAAGCTGCGCAACAACGCCATCGAGGCGGCGTTTCCAAGTCTGATCCGACCAGATTCGCCCAGCCAGCGCGTGGGCGCGGCCCCTGCCAGCGGTTTTGGGAAAATCCGCCACGCCGTGCCGATGCTGTCGCTGGACAACGCGTTTGGCCCCCAGGACTTCACCGATTTTGTCGAACGTGCGCGACGCTTCCTCGGCGCCCATGTGCCCGCCTTACGATTCGTGGGAGAGCCGAAGATCGACGGGCTGTCCATTTCCCTCACCTATACCAAGGGAATGCTGCACCACGCCGCCACGCGGGGTGACGGCAGCGAGGGCGAGGATGTGACAGCGAATATCCGCACCATCGCCAGCATCCCGCGCACGCTGCCAAAGCCGTTTCCAGATAGCATCGAGATCCGCGGCGAGGTGTTCATCACCAAGGCGGATTTCCTTGCCTTGAATGCGACCCAGCAGGGAAAGTCCGAGAAAATCTTCGCCAATCCGCGCAACGCAGCCGCCGGCAGCCTACGCCAGCTTGATACCGCCATCACCGCATCCCGCCCACTACGCCTGTTCGCCTATGCGATGGGAGAAGCCAGTGAAAAGATCGCCGATACGCATTGGGACTATCTGCAACGGCTGAAGGCCTGGGGGTTCGACGTCAATCCGCTGTCCACCAGGCTCGATGGCGCCGCACAGGCTGAGGCGTTTCAGGAGCGTCTGGCCACCGAACGCGCCGGGCTGGAATACGACATCGACGGCGTGGTCTATAAGATCGACGCCCTCGACCTTCAGGCGCGGCTGGGCTTCGTCGGCCGGGCGCCGCGCTGGGCGATCGCATGGAAGTTTCCCGCAGAACGTGCCACCACCGTGCTGGAGGATATCCTGATCCAGGTGGGCCGCACCGGTGCGCTAACCCCGGTGGCGGCGCTGGCGGCCGTCGGGGTGGGCGGCGTGCTGGTCACGCGTGCCACGCTGCACAACGAGGACGAGATTGCGCGCAAAGATATCCGGGTGGGCGACACCGTGGTGCTGCAACGCGCCGGCGATGTTATTCCACAAATCGTCTCGGTGGTGCTTGAACGACGCCCCGAAGGCACCGTGCCGTTCGTGCCACCCACCCACTGCCCGGTCTGCGGCAGCTTGGCGGTCCGCCCGCCCGGCGAGGTGGTTCGGCGCTGCTCGGGTGGGTTGATCTGTGCGGCACAGGCCGAAGAGCACCTGATCCACCTCGCCTCGCGCGGGGCGTTCGATATCGAGGGGCTTGGCGAAAAGACGGTCCGTGAGTTTTTCGCTGACGGGCTGATCCGCCATCCCGCCGATATTTTCAAACTCAGCGACCACAAGGACACCATCGCAGCGCGCGAGGGCTGGGGAAAACTCTCGGCGGAGCGGTTGCTCGAGGGGATCGAGGCGCGCAGACATATCTCCCTCGAACGGTTCATCTTCGGGCTGGGGATCCGGCGGATCGGTGAGGCCAACGCCAAGCTGCTGGCACGTCATTATGGTGGTTTTGCAAACTGGCGCTCGCAGATGCTGGCGGCGGTCTATATCGGCTCCGAGGCGCGCAGCGATCTCGGCAGCATCCTGCGGATCGGCCCGGCCATCGCCACCGAGCTGGCCGAATTCTTCGCCGAGACACGCAATGTCGAGACGCTGGATGACCTGGCCCGCGCATTGAGCATTTCCGATGCGGAGGTGGTGGAGGCTGTGTCCTCCGCGCTGTCAGGCAAATCCGTCGTGTTCACCGGCACGTTGGCGACCTTGTCGCGCCCGGAGGCCAAGGCGCTGGCCGAGCGTCTGGGCGCCAAGGTCGTCGACAGCGTATCGAAGAAGACCGACCTTGTGGTGGTGGGTGCCGACGCCGGCTCGAAGGCCCGCAAGGCCGCCGAACTCGGGATCAGCATCGCCACCGAGGCCGAATTCCGGGTGCTGGCAGGCGTGCCGGCCGACAGCCCGGGTTAACTTGGGTTAGGTCAAGCTACTGGGACAGTCGCGGCGTGAATTGTGCCAATTGCGCGCCCGGCCGCGCCTGGGTCAGATAGATGGTCATGTGGCCCAGCAGCCGCACCTCCAGCGACATCATCACGGGCACCGCAGGCATGCCTGGGGTCACCGATGCCAGCCAGACGGTGGAGTGCTGCGGCTTGCGGA
>JBBROR010000065.1:0-12838 GCA_038229175.1 Acetobacterales bacterium
CGGGCCGCCGCGAGCGTCACCGCGGCCGGTGCGCCAACCAGAACCTTGTCGCCCTGCCGCACGGTCACAAGCTGCTGCGCCCGGGCCCACATGCGCGCACCGAAATCCTTGCCCTCGCCGCTCGGCTCGCTGGCCTTCTCGGCGGCGGCGGCAAAGCCTCCGAAAGACTGTCGCAATGCCGGTTCAGTGGGCGGTGGCGCGGTGGCATAGCGCTGCAAGGCCGGGCTGGCCGCCGCCATATCGCCGATCGGCTTGCCAGCCTCCAGCGACGCGGTGGCAGCACGCAGACGGGTGCCGCGCGCCAGGTCCTGCTGCACCTTGCTGTCCAACGATGCGATTTTGGCGTTCAGCTCGGCGCTGGCGCCGGCCATCGCCGCCTGAAAATCCTTCGCCAGATCCGGCACGGGACGGGATTCCAGCGTGGCAAGCCGCTGTTCGAGGGCAGAGGTATCGGTCGGCGCCTTGCCGGCCAGTGCCTTCACCGCAGCCTCCAGCGCCGCAATGCGCGACGTATCCTGCACCGCAGGGACAGGCCGTTGCTCAAGGGCGGTCACACGCTGCCGGGCGGATTCCAGCTCGCTCTGAAGCGCTGCAAACTGCGCTGGGTCGGGCATCTTCCGCCGCTCATAGAACTGGAAACCCTCGGCACCCGTGAGCAGCACGACGAAGGCCAACGTTAGGATCCAGATCCCGTTGCTGGGCCCATTCGCTTTCACCGGCGCCAGATTCACCTTCGCATCCGCCGGAGGTTTCGGCGGCAAAGGGGGGGTTGACGCCACAGGCGAAGTTGGCGGCTTCGGCTGCGGCGGGGCAGACGCAGTCGGGAATGGCGGCTTCACCGTCTCGACTTTGGCCGTACCGGGCACGGCGGTCGTCATCGGCTGGGCGGGCGGCTTGGGTGCCACGGGCGGCTCCGTCGGCGTCATCGCGTCCTTTACCACGGCGGGCGGGATCTGCGGGGGAACCGGCGCCCCTTTTTCGGGCAGATTTTCGGAAGGCTTGTTCGTGTCGGTCATGTCAGGAGGGCCACCAACTCGTCTTGGTTCGGATGGGATGCAACACGGATACGCAGCCACGGCAAGGGAGCCAGCGCAGCGGCGGTGGAAGTCGAGATCGCAAGCGCCTCTATCCCGCCCAGCTGTCCGGCCCGCGTCGGCACACACGCAACGAAGGCCCGCGCGGTTGCCGATGAGAAGAACAATGCGTGGCGCAACGTGGTTCCGTCCAGTGCATCGATTGCAGCGGTGGGAAGCGCCCGCACCGCACGGGCACCATAGGCCACCCGGCGGCGAAGATCGAACCCGGCTTGCCCCAGGGTCCGCGCCAATGCCAAACCCTGCCCCGCGCCGCTGGCCAGAAAGAGTGGCCCACGGCCCGGATCGCAGAGCTTGATCGCAAGATCCACCAAGGCCTCCGCGTCCCGCCCGGCGCTGTGCACCTGGACAAACCCCGCACGCCGCGCGCGATCGGCGGTGGCATCCCCCACCGCCAGCAGCATCGTGCCCCGATCGAATACGTCCAGCGCCGGCAGGGCGTTGGCACTGGTGACAAGGAGGGCCTGAAGCGGCCGGCGCGGCCTGGGCAGAAGATGCGCCGACACCACCAGCATCGGCGCCATCACTGCAAAAAAACCCATTCGCCGAACAATCTCAGCCGTCTGATGCGCCGCCGGTTCGGGCCGCGTGATCAACACGCCGCCACGGTGACGATCACACATCACGTCGATCAGGCAAAGATGTCCCGCGGGCTGTCCATGCGCAGTTCGGCGCCCAGATCGCGGCCCAGCCGCGCCGCGTCGCCGCGGGCGCCCACGGCCTCGCGGCGGATCAGGAATGTCCCGTCGGTGCGGGCAACCAGGCCTGTCAGATGCAGCAGGCCATCCGCGAGAATGCGCGCATGGCCGCCGATCGGCGTGCGGCAGGAGCCGTCCAGCTCCGCCAGCAGCGCGCGTTCGGCGGTGGCCACCGAATACGCGTCCCGGTCCTCGATTCCGCTGAGCATCTCACGCAACGCGGTGTCGTCGGCGCGCACGGTTACACCCACGATGCCCTGGCAGGCCGACGGCACCATGATGTCGGGGTCCAGCGCCACGCTCGCCTGCATGGCCAGGCCAAGGCGACGCAGCCCCGCCAGCGCCAGCAACGTTGCGTCGAAATCACCTTGCTGCACACGGTCCAGACGCCGCTGCACGTTGCCGCGCAGCAGCCTGAAATTGAGGTCCGGCCGAACATGCAGCATCTGCGCCTGCCGCCGCACGGACGCACTGCCGATCACGGCACCCTGCGCCAACACCCCATACGGATTGGCAGGGTCCACCGGCCCGCACTGCGGCCCCACGATCAGCGCATCGCGACTGTCCTCACGGCGCAGTGTGCAGGCGAGCACAATGCCATCCGGCAGTTCGGTCTCCAGATCCTTCAGGCTATGGACGGCGAAATCGACCCTGCCATCCAACAGCGCCTCATGAATTTCCTTGGCGAACAGCCCCTTGCCGCCGATTTCAGCCAACGCACGATCCTGCACCGCGTCCCCCGTGGTGCGGATGGCATGCTCGTCGAATACATCCATGCCGCGCAGAACCGGGCAAAAATGACGCAACATGCCAAGGAATTCCCGCGTCTGCACCAGGGCCAGCGGCGAGGCACGGGTGCCCACCCGCAACGGCAGGCCATACCGATGGGGCCGCACGCGGGGCAGGGCTGCTTCGACGTCGTGGGCCTGTGTCATGGTGCTGTCCTAAAACCACTGTCAGGCGAAGAAAAGCCGAAAGGAAATTAAAGGCGTGCAAGGCAGCCAAGCACACACGGGGCCTGTATTGGGAATTGAAAGCTCGTGCGACGACACCGCGGCCGCGGTGCTGGCGCAGGATGGCACCATTCTGGCCGAGGCGGTGCTGTCCCAAGCCGACCATGCCGCCTTCGGCGGCGTTGTGCCGGAAATCGCCGCGCGTGCCCATCTGGCGCATCTGCCAGGGCTGGTGGCCAATGTGATGTCCCGCGCCAGCCTGCGCTACGCCGACCTGGCCGCCATCGCCGCCAGCAGCGGCCCCGGCCTGATCGGCGGCCTGATCGTGGGCTCCGGCTTTGCCAAGGGCGTCGCCATCTCGCATCACCTGCCCTATGTCGCCGTCAACCATCTGGAAGCACACGCGCTCACGGCCCGGCTGCCATCACTGGGCCTGGGCGCCACGTTCCCCTACCTTCTGCTGCTGGTGTCCGGCGGGCATTGCCAGTGCATCGCCGTCGAGGGCGTGGGCCACCACACAAAATTGGGCGGCACGATCGACGACGCCGCCGGCGAGGCGTTCGACAAGGTGGCAAAACTGCTGGGCCTCGGCTGGCCCGGCGGCCCCGTGCTGGAAAATCTGGCCCGCGAAGGCGACCCCGCCGCCTTCCGACTGCCGCGCCCGCTGGCCGGCCGAGACGGCTGCGATTTCAGCTTTTCCGGCCTAAAAACCGCCGTCGCTCAGCTCGCGGCCAAATACCCGGCCGGCGCGCTGCCCCGCGCCACCGCCGCCAACATCGCCGCCAGCTTCCAGCAGGCCGTGGCCGACGTTATCGCCGACCGGGCTGCCCACGCGATGGCGATGTTTGCGGAAAAACACGCAGCCCGCCTTCTCGTCGTCGCCGGTGGCGTGGCCGCCAACGCCACCCTGCGCGCAGGCCTGCTCACCGCCTGCGACCGCGCCGGCTTCCGCTTCGCCGCCCCGCCCCTGCGCTACTGCACCGACAACGCTGTGATGGTCGCCTGGACCGGCATCGAACGCCTGCGCCTTGGCCTGGTCGATGGCCTGGACACCGCTCCCCGCCCACGCTGGCCGCTGGACGAGAGCCGCGCATGAACTACCGTCACGCCTTCCACGCCGGCAATTTCGCCGACTGCATGAAGCACGCGCTGCTGGTCTGGCTGCAGCAGGCGATGGCCCGCAAGCCCGCCGGAATCTTCTTCATGGACACCCATGCCGGCATCGGCCGCTACGACCTGTCCAGCGACGAGGCCGAGCGCACCGGTGAGTGGCACCAGGGCATCGCCCTGCTCACCAACCCGCCTGAGGAACTGGCCGACTACGGGGGCCTGGTGCGCGAGTTGGGCCTGTATCCCGGCTCCCCCGCGCTGATCCGTGCCCGCATGCGGCCCCAGGATCGGCTGGCCTGCTGCGAACTTCACCCCGACGATTTCGCCATTTTGCGCCACCTGTTCGCCCGCGACTCGCAGACTGCCGTCCATCGACGCGACGCGTGGGAGGCGATCGGCGCCTTGCTGCCGCCCACCGAAAAGCGCGCGCTCGTGCTGATCGACCCGCCCTACGAGGCGCCAGACGAATTCGCCCGCGTCACCGCCGGCCTGCGCCTTGGCACCACCCGCTTCCGCACCGGCGTCTTTGCGGCGTGGTATCCCGTCAAACACCGCCTGCCTGCACGAGAATTCCACTTGGCGCTGCGCCAAAGCGGCATCCGCGACATCGTGGCCGTGGAACTCTGGCTGCGCGCCCCGCTGGACGCGTCCCGCCTCAACGGCTGCGGCCTGGTGGTCATAAACCCGCCGTTCGGCTTCGAGGCCGCCGCCGAGGGCATCCTCGAAGCGCTGCTCGACCGCCTCGGCACCGATGAAGCCGGCGCCGGCTTCTCCGTCGAACGCCTTGTCGATGAATGACATCGCGGTGATCGGCGCCGGCGCCTGGGGAACTGCGCTGGCGATTGTCGCCTCCCAGGGTGGGCGGACGGTGACATTATGGGCGCGCGATCCCTTGCGCGCCGACGCGATGCGACAGACGCGCCGCAATCCCCGCCTGCCAAGCGCCATCCTGCCCAACACGATCGACGTCACGGATCGCCTGCCCCGGGCGCGCATCACGCTGCTGGCGGTGCCGCTGCAACATCTTCGTGCCGTGTCCAGCGAACTGCCGCCAAGCGCCACGCTGGTGGTCTGCGCCAAGGGCATCGAGGCGGGCACCTTGCGCCTGCCACTCGAAATCCTGGCCGAAACCCAGCCACGCTGCCGCCACGCCGTCCTGTCAGGCCCCAACTTCGCCCAGGAGATCGCCGGCCTCCTTCCCGCCGCCGCCGTGGTGGCGAGTGAAGACGCCGCCACCCGGGCCGACATCGTGGCTTGCCTCGCCACCCCGCAATTCCGCCTCTACGGCAACGCGGATGCCGTGGGCGTGCAGATCGGCGGCGCCGCCAAGAACGTCATCGCCATCGCAGCCGGGGCCGCCATCGGCGCCGGCCTGGGTGAAAACGCCCGCGCCGCGCTGATCACCCGCGGCCTGGCCGAACTTACCCGCCTGTCAGACGCGCTGGGCGGTCAGGCCGCCACCATCGCCGGGCTGTCCGGCCTGGGCGACCTGCTGCTCACGTGCACCGGTGCCAGCAGCCGCAACTTCAGCCTTGGCCTGGCGCTCGGCCAGGGGCAGGCGTTGCCGGATATCCTGGCCGCACGCAGCACGGTGGCCGAAGGCGTCGCCACCGCCCCCGCCCTTCTCGCCAGGGCCCTGCAAGCCGGCGTCTGTCTGCCGATCTGCGCAGCCGTCGCAGCTTTGGTGAGCGGTGCGGGAACCATCCCCGACATGATCGGTTCTTTGCTGGCTCGACCGCTACGCGACGAGTAGAAGGCATTACCCCATACTATTCGGAATGGATGCAGATAAAATATTATCCATTTCATACTTTGAAACATAAGTCTCATGGAGACGTCAGGCGTTCCGAAAGCGTCGAGTGAAGAGCATCTCTCCTCCAGACGAATGACAGACCCTGCCTGCCCACGTCCCAACCCAAAGGGCAACGCGCCTGGCGCGACCCGAAAAAACTGGAGACACACAATGAAAAAGACCCTTCTCGCGACCGTCGCCACCCTTGGCCTGTTCGCCGCCGGCGCCACCTTCGCCTCGATGAACCCCGCAGCCCGCCCCGATATCCGCATCGCCGGCGAAATCACTGGCCACCACCAGGGTGTCAACACCACCAACGCCCAGGTCTAACCTGCTGGCCACGTTGGCCTGATCAAGACAAGGCGGCAGGGCGCATTCCCTGCCGCCTTTTTCACGCCCCCGCTTTCGCGTGGCGGGTCAATGCTCTACAGCGTGGCCGCATGCTCGGTGGCATCCTCACGGTCGGCGGCTGGACCCTCGCCAGCCGCATTCTCGGCTTTCTGCGCGACGTCCTGATCGCAGCCCTGCTGGGCGCGGGGCCGGTGGCGGATGCCTTCTTCGTTGCCAACAAACTTCCGAACCTGTTCCGCCGCCTGTTCGGCGAAGGCGCCTTCAACGCAGCCTTCGTGCCCTCGTTCACCGGCCTGCTCACCACCGAAGGCCGCGAAAGCGCCGCCCGCTTCGCCGAGGAAACCATCGGCGTGATGGCCTTCTGGCTGATCGGCCTCACCATCGCGGCCGAACTCTTCATGCCGCAGATCATGGCCGTCTATGTCGCAGGCTACGCCGACCGGCCCGAAACGCTGCGCATCGTCACCGAACTGTCGCGCATCACCTTCCCCTACATGCCGCTGATCTGCCTCACGGCCCTGATGTCGGGCGTGCTGAACGGGCTGGACCGCTTTGCCGCCGCCGCCGCCGCCCCGGTTATCTACAACCTCGTCTCGATCGCCTGCATGTTGGGCCTGGCCGGCTTCGTGCCGACCGTGGGCCACGCACTGGCCTGGGGCGTCAGTGTATCCGGCGTGTTCCAACTGGCGCTGGTCGCCTGGGCCGTCCACGCCGTTGGCATGCGCCTGCACCTGGTACGGCCCCGTCTGTCGCCCCGCGTGCGCCTCCTGCTCAAACGCATGGTGCCCGGCCTGCTCGGTGCCGGCGTCACGCAGGTCAATCTCGCGGTGGACGTTCTGATCGCCTCGTTCCTGCCGATCGGCACCCAGTCCGTCCTTTACTACGCAGACCGCATCAACCAGCTCCCGCTCGGCATCATCGGCACCGCTGTCGGCACCGCCCTGCTGCCCACCCTGTCGCGCCAGGTCGCCACCGGCGAGGACTCAGAGGGCACGCTCAACCGCGCCCTCGAATACGCCCTGGTGCTCACCATCCCGGCCGCGTTGGCCCTCATGATGGTGGCCGAGCCGATCACCTGGGTGCTGTTCGGCCGCGGCGCCTTCACACCGATGGCCGCCCACCTGTCCGCCCAGTCGCTTGCCGCCTACGCCGTGGGGCTGCCCGCCTTCGTGCTGGCCAAGGTGCTGGTACCTGCGTTCTTCGCGCGCGGCGACACCGCCACCACGGTTCGCTGGGGCCTCGCCTCCGTGGTGCTCAACCTTGCTTTGAACTTCGCTTTCATGGTCCCGCTGCAACATATCGGCCCGGCGCTGGCCACCAGCCTCGCCGCCTGGTTCAACGTGTCCACGCTCGGCGTCATTCTCTGGCGGCGCGGCCATTTCAAAGCAGACGCCGAACTGCGCCGCCACGTGCCCGGCATGGCGCTCGCCGCCCTGGTGATGGCCGCCATGCTATGGGTGGTGCAGCGCGAAGTGTTCAACCCCACCGCGGCACCCCTTCTGCGCTGGGCCGAACTGTCGCTGCTCATCGGCGCGGGGATGGCCACGTATTTCGCCGCCGGCCAGCTCACCGGCGCGTTCGACCTGCGCACCCTACTGGGCAGACTTCGCCGCCGCCGCGCTTGACCTGTGTGAAGCGACGCGAGCAAATCCAGCCGCCTCCTATTCGGATTTTTACAAAAAATGCAGCGCATCCTTTCCGGCATCCAGCCCACCGGCGTCCCGCATCTCGGCAACTACCTGGGCGCGATCCGCAACTGGGTAAAGCTGCAAGACAGCCACGACTGCCTGTTCTGCGTGGTCGATCTGCACGCCATCACCGCCGACCAGGACCCGCGCACATTGGCCGCACAGACACGCGACCTCGCCGCCAGCTACATCGCCTGCGGGATCAATTCGGACACGCACATCCTGTTCCACCAATCCGCCGTGCACGCCCATGCCCGCCTCGCCTGGATTTTTAATTGTGTGGCCCGCATGGGCTGGCTCAACCGGATGACGCAGTTCAAGGACAAATCGGGCAAAGATCGTGAAAACGTGTCCACCGGCCTGTTCGTCTATCCCAACCTGATGGCCGCCGACATCCTGGCCTACCACGCCACCCGCGTGCCGGTGGGCGAGGACCAGAAGCAACATATCGAGCTGGCGAACGACATCGCCCAGAAGTTTAACCACGACTACGGCGCCGAATTCTTCCCGCATATCGAGCCGATGATCCTGGGCCCGGCGGCGCGCGTGATGAGCCTGCGCGACGGCGCCAAGAAGATGAGCAAGTCCGACACGTCCGACCAAAGCCGCATCAACCTCACCGACGACGCCGACACCATCGCGCTCAAGATCAAGCGCGCCAAGACCGACCCCGAGCCGCTGCCCAGCGACACCGAAGGCCTGGAAGGCCGGCCCGAGGCCCGCAACCTGGTGGGGATCTACGCGGCGCTGACCGATACCGACCACGCCCACGTTCTCAAGCAGTTCGGTGGCCAGGGCTTCGGCGCGTTCAAATCCAACCTGGCAGACCTGCTGGTGGACAAGCTCTCGCCCATCGCCGCCGAAACCCGCCGCCTGCTGGCCGATCCAGCATATGTGGACAGCATTCTAAGGTCCGGCGCCCGCCGCGCCGCCGCAATCGCCGATCCGATCGTGGATGAGGCCGAACGGCTGGTGGGCTTCCTGAAGGTTTGAAAACAGCGGGGGTAATGGATTTCGTCCACCCCCCGCGTCAGAACTGCTTCAACAACCGCTCGATATAATCCAGCTCATCCTGCCGGCGCGTCCGATCCGCACCCCGGCGACGCAGCTCCTCCTGGAGCGCCCGGGTTCGCGCGGCCTCCATCTCCTCCGGCACCTGCACGTCGCCCGCCTCATCGGTCCCGCCAATACCCTCCCCGCGTGGGCGCCCCAGCGGATCAAGGTTCAAACCAGGTCGACGTGCCTGCTGGCGCCCCTGGTTCGGCCGGCCCGGATACATCCCCGGGGCATCACCAGGGCGATTTCCAAACTGCCGCCCCCGGCCATTCCCCTGGCCGGGGCCATCTCCATCCCCCTGGCCCTCTCCCTGGGCCATGCCTTCGCCCTCGTCTCCTTCATCGCCGTCTTCGCCCTGCTGATCGCCACGCCCGAACTTGCTGGCCATCTGCTGCTGCATGGACTTGCCACCCTTCTGCAACGCCTCGATCGCCCGCTGGGCCGCTTGCGCCGCCCGGGCGTCCTGCGCCGCACCCAGCGCCTGGGCGCCATCGCGCATGGCGGTGTCGGCATCGCCCAGATTGGGCGGCACATCGCCGGTCAGATCGGCATATTGCTGCATCAACTCGCCCACCGCGCGACGAAGTGCCAATTGCACGCGCTGTTCGGTGCGGCGCGGGTCGGTCTCAGCCAGCGGAAGCTGGCGTGAATTCGGGTCACCCAGAGGAAGCTGGCGCATCGAATCGATGGCGGAGGCGCGGGCCTGGGCGCTGTCAAGGATGTTGCCCTCACGCTTGATGATGTCCTGCAGCGCGGTCATCTGCTGCTGCCCACGCTGCCGCTTCTCGGCGCGCTGGCGTTCGCGCTCGGTCATCTGGCCACGCTCAGGACGGCCTTCCTTCAGCGCCTCCATCATCTTTTCCAACTCGGCGAGCTTCTCGCGCGCTTCGTCAGTCTTGTCCTTTTTGTTGGCGTCCTTCATCTCCTCGGCGAGCCGCTGCATGTCGCGCTGGTCCATCGGATGGGCATCGGGATTATAGGCATCCCCCTCCGGATCACGACGCGCCTGGTCAGTCAGCGCCTGGAGCCGTTTCTGCAGCGCTTCCTCAAGCGCGCGGATACGCTTTTCAATCTCGGCCCGAGCCTCGGGCGTGCGATCGGTCTTTTTGGCGTTCGCGGCTTTGTCTGTCTTTTCCGTTGGCAGACCCTGATTGGCGTCAGCCTTTTCGGCGTCCTTTTTTGCGGCTTCAGCCTTGCGCTGCTCCTCAAGGGCGCGCTCCTCGGCCTTCTTCTCCGCCTCCATCGGGTCACGCAGCTGCTGGCGCGCGGCTTCCAGGGCACGGGCAGTGCGGTCGGCGGCGCCCTCCTCCAGATGCAGCGCCAGCGACCACATGCGATCCTGCGCCTGCGCCACCGTCTCAGGCGCACGGCCGCGGTAGAGCAGGCTCATGATGGCGCGCAGATTCAAATAGCCGGAGACATCGTTGTCCCATGCCTCGCGCTGGCCCGACAGCCGGTCCAGCTCCCGCACCGCAGACGCACGGTCCTGCGGCGTCAGGCTCAGCTGGCGGCGAATATAGACCACCGTTCGCGCCAGCGGGTTCATGAACCGGCGCTCGGGCAAGGTGAACGGCACGGCTTCGCTGCGGCCGGCGAGCCCGGTCGCATCCCGCGCGACCAGCTGCAGGGCCACTTCAAGGCCAGCCCAGGGATGCGCCGTGAGATCCACAACTCGCGCGCCCCGCGCCGATTTCGGCGCCAAGCCCGGCAACGGAATCAACACCGTCGTGGGCTCGGCATCTGGTCGCGCCGTCAACCGGATTTCCGCCTGCAACGCGGTCACGCCATAGGCATGCGTCACCTGCCAGGGCAGCCGGGTCTGCGGCGTGACGCCACGACCAAGCTGTTCCGGCGGTTCGGGAAAGATCACCACCGGCGCCGCATTGGCCACCACGCTGAGGTCCCACGCCGCCATCTCCCGGCCCTGCCGCCGCACCGCGATGCGGCCACTGGTGGCCAGCGTCTGCTCAATCTGAAAGCTGGTGGCATCCAGCGCCGGCAAGGCGCTGGCCTCCCCCGCGATGTCCAGCACCGGCGCATCCTCTGCCCCGGCGCGGCGCGTGCCACCCGTCACACTCACCGTCAGTTTCGAGCCTTCCGGCGCCTGGATCGCGGCGCCATCCATCTTGAGAAAAACCGGCGGCAAGCCGGTATAGCCCGGCGGTGTGATCCAGGCCTGCAGCACCGGCGCGGGCGGCGGCAAAGCCTGGCTGAACCCAGGATGAAACGCACCCTCCAGGCGTGGCAGCGCGTCCGGACCGGCAACCCCCAGACAGGCTGCTAACGCAATCAGAACAAGGCCGCGCAACGCCCGCCTGTCGATCGCCGCCAACACAGGTCGCGGCGCCTTCAGCCGCAGCCGCGCAATCTGCGCCCGGGCGCGGGCAACATGGGCGGCCCAAAGTGCCCCAGAGGGCGTATCCGCCGATGCGTCGGCAGACGCCGCGGGATGGTCTTCCAGCACAGCCAGCGGCTGGTGACGCAATCCGCTATCGGCCTCAAGCCGCCGATCGGCCTCCTCCGGCTGCGGCCGGCGGATTTTCCGAACACCCAGCCCGAGCAACGCCACCACGCCGATGCAGAACAATGCGAGCAACACGAGATGCGCCAACGGCGGCAGCATGCGCGGCAGGTCAAGCAGGGCGGCACATGCCACCAGCAGAACCAACCCAACGGCAGGCGCTACGGCAGGCCAGATTGCCTCAAACCACAGCACGCCCCGCGCCAGACGGCGCATCCGGCGCAAACCACGGGGCGGTGTATCGTCCTGGTTCAGCGCCGGATCAGGGATCATGCGTTATGCCTCATGTCGTAAAATCAGGGATCGTTTCCGCGGACCACAAGGCCTCCACAGGCTGGCGCGGGCGAATTGTGGCCCAACGCCCCTGGTCCACCATGGCGATGGCGGCGAGCGGGCGGGAATTGTAGGTCGAGCTCATCGCCGCGCCATAGGCCCCAGCGTCAAGGATGGCCACGCGGCCGCCGGCCTGCACAGGAACCATCCGCCGCCCGCGGGCGAAGGTATCGCCAGTTTCGCAGACCGGTCCCACAATGTCGATGTCCCGCTCAGGCCCCGCATTGCCCGGCGCCAGCGGCACAATCCCGTGCCACGCATCATACATCGCCGGGCGCACAAGGTCGTTCATCGCGGCATCCAGCACCATGAAGCGGCCGTCACCCTTTGTCAGTGTGACCGAGGCGAGAAGGACCCCGGCGGGCCCCACCAGCCAGCGGCCTGGCTCCACCATCAAGGTAAGGTCCATGCCGCCGAACACCGCGCGCATGGCGCCTGCGAAGGCGGCGGGATTGGCGGCCGGCTCGTCGCCATAACCGATGCCCAGGCCGCCGCCGCAATCCATGCGGGTCACGGTCTGGCCGTTGGCACGGATGGTGCGGATCAGCTCAGCAGCCCGCGCGAAGGCCGCGCGATACGGCGCCATGTTGAGGATCTGGCTACCGATATGCAGCGCCAGCCCCTGCGCCCGAATGCCGGGCAGGCTGGCCGCATGCGCATACAGTGCCGCGGCGTCGCCGTAGGAAACGCCGAACTTGTTGTCGGCCTTGCCCGTGGTGATCTTCGCGTGGGTCCCGGCATCAACGTCAGGGTTGATGCGCAGCACGATATCGACGGTGCGACCCATGGCCGATGCGATGGCCGAAATGGTCTCCAGCTCGGCCGGGCTTTCCACGTTGATCTGGTAGATGCCGGACGCGAGCGCCAGCCGGATTTCCTCGGCAGACTTGCCCACGCCGGAAAAGACGATGTGCTCAGCCGGAATCCCCGCTGCCCGTGCCCGCATCAGCTCACCGCCGCTGACAACATCCGCCCCAGCGCCGCCCTCGTGCATCAGGCGCAGCACCGCCAGGTGATCATTGGCCTTCACGGCATAATGAATATGCGCGTTCACGCCGGCCAAGGCCCGCGTCAGCTCCGCCAGCCGGCTGCGCATGAAGGGCGCGGAATACACCCAGGTGGGCGTGCCCAGAGCATCCGCGATCGCGTTGAGCGGCACCCCATCCATCAGCAGCCCGTCCATCGCATGACGCGTGAGATGCGGGCGAGCGGCGATCAGGTCGATGTCGGACGGATCGGGGA
>JBBROR010000066.1:0-12730 GCA_038229175.1 Acetobacterales bacterium
GCACCGAGCGCGTATTCGCCCACTCGCTGTCCCTTATGACTTGGTGGCTGCGACGCGGACGAAGGTGCTGACGATCCGGCTGCCGGCTTTCAGGGTGCCGCGCATGGAGCCGGCCACTTTGGATTGGCCGCCGATGCGGCAGCGATAGGGAAGGGATACTTCGGCTATGCACAGCCCGGCGCGGGCGGCCTTCATCTGCATCTCGATGTTCCAGCCATACGTCATCTCCGACAGTGCGAGATTCTGCAACGCGTTTCGCCGGATAGCGCGGAAGGCGCACATGTCGGTGTAGCGGACGCCATAGAGCGAGCCCATGCCCAGGCCCGCCATGCGGCCGGCCAGAACCTGGTGCCAGTTCATGGCGCCCTTTTCCCGCTCGCCCTGGGTGCGGGTGGCGAGCACAAAGTCTTTTTCACCGACCAGTACGGGGCCTGCGATACGGTCGATGAGGTCGCCGCGATCGGCGCCGTCGCCATCGAGGAAGACGATGACGGTGGAGGAAGGAATGGCGGCTTCGGCGCCGAGATGGCAGGCACGGCCATAGCCTCGGCCGGCATCGATCACGCGGGCGCCGGCGGCACGGGCGGCGTCCTGCGTGCCGTCTGTGCTGCCGCCGTCGGCCACGATGAGGTCGGCGCGATAGGCGAGTGGAAACTCGGCCAGCACATGGGCGATGCTGTCCACCTCGTTGAAGGTGGGGATCACGATGCTGACCGGCTCACGCATGGATCAAAGGCTCCAGCGCAGGCCGCATCCCTGGCACGGCGCCGGTGGTGTTTCGCCCAGCAGGCTGGTGCGGAAATCCTTGTAGGCGGGGCTGTTCCAAATCTCTCGCAGGCTTTGCTGGGTGGCATCGCCCAGCGTGTAGTTTTCATATCCCCGGGCGGAGAACGGCGCGATGCAGCAGGGCAGCGCGCGGCCATGGGCGGTGAAATACATCAGCGACCATGGGCGGCGGCAGGTGGCCCAGGGCTTGTCGTCGGCGGCGCGCTTGAGGCTGAGGCCGGGTTCGGTGGCGCCCGACGCATCGAGGATGACGCCCAGCTCGGCGCCCAGTTTCACGGCGGCGTCGATGGCTTCCTGTTCTTCGTCGCGCGTGGTTTCAAAGAGGGAGAATTCTTTTTTCGCCAGACCGAACCCGGCATCGTCGAACACCAGGCGCTGTAGATGCACCTCGTTCACGCCCATGCCGGCGGCGAGGCGGACGAAGGCCGGAAGCTGCTCGACGGTCTCCTTCATGCCGGTCAGCCAGAGGGATACGCGCGGCGTGGTGGCGCCGATGTTGCGCTTGAAGGCGGTGAACTTGCCGACGTCGCGCACGATGCGGTCGAAGAAATCCTTGCCGCGCACACGCTCGTAGGAAACCCGGTCGGCGGCATCGAGCGACACGCGGAGTTCGTCTAGCCCGGTGTCGATGAGCTCCTGGAATTTCTTGGGATTGAGGAGCGTGCCGTTGGTGTTGAACAGCACGTAGACGTTGCGCTGTTTGAGGTAGCGGACCATGCGGAACAGATCGCGCACCAGCATGGGCTCGCCCACGCCGTGCAGCACCACGCGGGAGACGTTGGGCACCTGGTCCACGATCTTGGTGAACAGCTCCCAGCTCAGGTCCATCGGCGGTTCGAGTTCCTCGAACGTGCGTGGACAGGTTTCGCACAGCAGGTTGCAGCGGTTGGTGACCTCCAGATACAGGCACACCGGCGGGGCCTCGGCCTCGGCTGCGCGCCTGGCGTCCACTTCCTCGAAATAGCGGCGCGGGTCACGCAGTGTGGTGGCGGACATCAGAAGCTTCCTTGCAGAACGGGATTGGGTGGGGCGATGCGGGAAGATCTCGCATCGATCCACATGAGGGCGATCGCGGGGCCGAAAAGGACCGATGGTATCTGGAAATAATTCGGAAATGGATGGTAGTAGAGGATGACCGCAGCCGCAGAGAGCCAGATTGCCGAACGGCTTGGCGCAATTGTGGCGGGCACTGCCAGCCAGACGAAATACCAAGCATAATGGGGAGACAGCGCAATCATCGTGACGGCTGCAAGGAGGGCTGCGTCTGAGCAAATCCGCATGATATCGGCCTCGGTTCCGGCGGTTGGGCGCTGGCGGAAGGCGATCCAGGCACCCAGTGCCGCAAGCAGGCAGGCGCATGCGCCGAGATAGGCCTTGGGCGCCCAGGCCGGGAGATCGCCCAGCAGACCCAGTCCGGCCAGCGCCCAGATGCCGCTGCCATTGACCAGGCCCTCCTCGTCGCCGTAGCTGCCCAGGAAGCCGAATACCTTGATGCCAGCATCACCGGCCCAGGCGTAGAAGCCATAGAGTAGGGCCGCCACGGCGAGGCCGCCCATGGCAAGGCGAAGGCCGGGTTTGCCGTTGCGCCATAGGGCGGCGGCGAGAACGGCTGGCAGGAATTTAACCAATGCGGCGAGGCCGAGGGCGACGCCGGCGAGGCCAGTGCGGCCGTGCACGCGGATCAGCAAGGCTGCGGCCACGAGGCCGATGGCGGCGGCATCGACATGTCCGTTGCCGGCGAATTCCCACAGCGCCAGCGGATTCCATGCATAGATCAGCACCTGGGACAGGGGGCGGCGCAGGCGTCGGAGAAGGGCGATCAGGCAGGCCATTGCCAGGGCCTCGAAGCCTACCATCGCGGCTTTCATGGCAACGACGCTGTCTGAAATCGACGCCACGGCGGCGAAGATGACCTGCGCCGCCGGCGGGTAGATGGTGGGCGCGTAATCGGCGCGATTGATATGCGGGTAGACCTCGGTGTCGCGCAGAGATGCGAGCGCCGGGTCGACGGGAATATAGAGATACGGGTTGATGCCGGCATTCTGCACGCGACCGTCCCAGACGTAGCGATAGACGTCTGACGACAGCAAAGGCGGGCCGAGCAACAGGGCGAGGCGCAGCACGGCGGCGACGGCGAGCACGAGCCAGAGCGCGTTCGCGGCGCCTGGGCGCTGGGCGGTGCGGCAGGCAAGGAAATAAACCGGCACCGAGAGGCCGATCGCCGCGCGGACGCCCCAGGAGGCGAAGGGGTCACCCATGTCGCGGGCAATCGACGTGCCGAGGACGAGTGCGCCCAAGGTGAGCATTGCCAGCAATGCCCCGAGAACGCGTAGCTGCGTCATTCGGCTGCTGTGGCGAGGTCGAGGCGGTGCAATTTCATGGCGTCGATGGCGCGCGCCGTTGCAGGGGCAGGATAGTGGCCTTGGTCGCCTCCTTGATCGCTCTCGGGGTTGGTTTCGCGGATCAGCCGGGCAAGGGACGATCGGTCGTCCACGTCGTACCAGACCGGCAGTTCGACCAGTTCCAAGCCCAATTCGGCGGCGCGGGCGCGTGTGGCGTCGGCGACGGACCCGGTGCTCCAGGCGATATCGGCGAACAGGCGGGCATGGGCCGCCTTCAGGCCGAGCAGATAGTAGCCGCCATCCTCGGTCGGGCCGAGCACGCAGCGGTCACCGGGCGCACGCAAGGCTTCGGCGGCGCGGACAAGGTATTCGGTGGGCAGGGTGGGGCTGTCGGAGTTCAACACGCAGGCGGCGGCATGGCCCTGCGCCAACAGGGCTTGTATCGCGTGCAGCAGGCAGCGCCCGAAACCTGTGACATCACCGGGCATATCGGGCGTGCCGTCGGCCAGTAGCAATTTGGTGCCAACTGCGAGATGCCCGTCGAACAGATGTTCGAAGCCTAAAGGTGCGTAGGCAATGAAACCGGCAATAGCCTCCTGCCGGCCGGCCAGTGCGATGTTCTCGGTGATGTCACGCAGGAAGGCCGCACTCATGGCGGCGGCCTGTGCGTGCTGCAACGGTGGGCAAAGTCTGGTCTTTGACCGGCCCGCCTGGGGGGCCTTGGCCATCACGCCGATCGCACAGGACATCCGCACCCCTCTGGTGGCCAGGCTGATAGCAGGCCCGCTTGGTGTATAGACCCGCCGCTTCAGCAGCCATTACAAAAGCCGGGCGCACGCGAAGCAAACGGCACGATCAGAAAGATGTTCCACGTTTTCGGGGCGCCGTGGCAAATCGTCCCGCAACCGTCATAGCAACGCTGCATCTGTTCGATGCTCTGACTGGACGATGACTGGCGGGTTGACCCGGCGTCGGCCTGGGGGTTGTGTGACGTTCATAAACTGACAGGGGCTGCGCATGGGGCTGATCAGACCGGGCATCGAACATTTGGCGGACAGCCCGATCATTGATGTGTGGCGGATGGGTTTTGAAGTGGACGGTGTCATCGGCATGTGGGCCGGCGAGCCGGACGTGCCGACCCCCGCCTTTATTTGCGATGCCGCCGCCAAGGCGATGGCGGACGGGCACACGTTCTACTGCCACAATCGCGGCATTGATGCGTTGCGTGAGGCGTTGGTGGCCTATCATCGTCGGATTCTGGGTGTGGACATCCCCGAAAGCCGCTTGGCGCTGACGAGCTCGGGCATGAACGCCGTGATGCTGGTGGCGCAGGCGTTGATCGAGCAGGGTGACAACATCGTGGCGATCACGCCGTCCTGGCCGAATATCTGCCGGGCGATGGAGATGAACGGCGCTGCCATCCGCGAGGTGCAGATGGGGCGCGGCGATGCCGGCTGGTCGCTTGATCTGGATGCGGTGTTTGCGGCGTGCGATGCGCGCACGAAGCTGATCTACCTGGCCTCACCGGGCAATCCGACCGGCTTTATGATGGAGCGCGCCGAGGGCCAGCGGCTGCTGGCGTTCGCACGCGAGCGGAATATCGCGATCCTGAGCGACGAGGTGTATCACCGCATCGTCTATGACCGCGACCATGCGTTCTCGATGCTGGAGATTGCGGGACCGGATGATCCTGTTTTCGTCATCGGCAGCTTTTCGAAGTCGTGGGCGATGACCGGGTGGCGGCTGGGCTGGCTGGTCTATCCGCAGGGTATGGCGCACAGCTTCGAAAAACTGATCCAGTTCAACACGTCTGGCGCGCCGCAATTCCTGCAGTATGGGGCCATCGCGGCGCTCAATGATGGCGATGCTTTCACGGAGGAGTTCGTGGCGCGCTGTGGTGCGGGGCGGGCTATCGTCAACGAGCGGCTGGGGCGGATGAAGCGGGTGCGCAATATCCCCAACAACGGCTCGTTCTACGCGATGTTTTCGGTCGATGGCGTCTGCGACACCCTCACCTTCTGTAAGCGGGCGGTGGTGGAGGCGCGCATCGGGATGGCGCCGGGCGAGGCGTTCGGGCTGGGCGCGGAAGGGCTGATCCGGCTTTGCTACGCCAAGAGCCCCGAGAATCTCACCGAGGCGATGGACCGGCTGGAGCGGTTTCTGGAGACCTATGTCGAAGCTTAACCTTGTCACCGACATAAAAGGCGTCAGCGTCGGTCATGCGACCGACCTGGCGCTGGGCTCGGGGGTGACGGCCATCGTGTTCGACGACCTGTCGACAGCGTCAGTGACGGTGCGAGGGGGTGCGCCGGCGGGGCGCAATATTGGGATGCTCGATCTGGAAGCCACCTATGAGAAGGTGGACGCCATCATCCTGTCCGGCGGCTCGGGCTACGGGCTGGATGCCGGCACCGGCGCGCAGGCGGCGCTGCGGGAGATGGGGCGCGGGATGGTGTTCGCCGGCATCGTGCTGCCGGTGGCGCCGGTGGCGATCCTGTTCGATCTGCTGAACGGCGGCGATAAGGACTGGGGGCGCTATCCGCCGTATCGCGAGCTGGGGTTTGACGCCGTGATGGCGGCCGCCAAGGGGTCCTTCGCGCTTGGCAGCGTCGGTGCCGGCACCGGGGCCACGACCGCCACGCTGAAAGGCGGGCTGGGCTCGGCCAGTGCGATGACGTCGAACGGGCACATGGTTTCAGCTGTTGTGGCGGTGAATGCGGTGGGCACGGCGACCGTGGGCGATGGGCCGCATTTCTGGGCGGCGCCGTTCGAGATCGATGGCGAGTTCGGCGGTCTGGGGATGCCCGCGCGTTTTGACACGCGGTTGCGCACCAAGGGCGGCACGCCGCCACCGCCGGCCACCACGATCGGCTGCGTCGTGACGGATGTGGCGTTGACCAAGCCGCAATGCCGCAGGCTTGCCATCATGGCCGATGACGGGCTGGCGCGGGCCGTGCTGCCGGCGCATGCCCCCAATGACGGCGACACCGTGTTCGCCGTCAGTGCCGGTGGCCGGGCGCTGGCCGATCCTGTCAGGGAGCTGACGGAACTTGGTCATGTCGCGGGGATGGTGATGGCGCGGGCCATTGCGCGCGGCGTGTATGCGGCGACCCGGCTGCCGTATCCGCCGTCGCTGGCTGCCTGGCGCGACCGCTTCGGCGGATGAAGCGCGCCGCGATCGCCTTTCTGATCGCCGGCACGGTGCTGGCGGCCGTGCTGATCGCCCACTCCGAATACGGCGACATCCTCCAGGCCTTCCGCACGCTTGGGATCTTCGGATTCGGGTTGTTGGTTTGCGTGCATCTGTCGCTGATTGTCTTGATGGGGATTGCGTGGTCGGTCCTGGGCGATGAGCCGCGACGGCGCTTTGTGTGGGGGCGGCTGGTGCGCGACGGGGCGGCGGAGGTTTTGCCGCTGTCGCAGATCGGCGGCTTCGTGCTCGGCGCGCGCGCCTTGGTGCTGGCGGGTGCGGCGCCTTCGTTCGCCTCGGCGTCCACCGTCGTGGATGTCACCTTGGAATTGGTGGCGCAGCTTTTCTACACGCTGCTTGGCCTGGGTCTGTTGGCCTGGCTGCGGCCGGGGAGTGGGGTCGAGGGACCGGCGATCGCGTCGGTGGCGGCGATGGCGGTGCTGGCAAGCTGCTTCGTGATGGCGCAGCGTCGCGGCTTTGGCGCGGTGGAGCGGATACTGACCCGGCTGGGTGGCGCGCTGATGGGGCCACGGCCGCCGGGTGGGACGTCCTTGCGCGAGGCGATCGGCGTCATTCACCGCCAGCGCCTGCGCCTGGCCGCGGGGATCGCTTTGCATCTGCTGGCCTGGGTGCTGGTGGGCGGCGAGACCTGGATCATGCTGAAGCTGATCGGATCGCCGATTGGGCTGGGCGAGGCGATCGTCATCGACAGCCTGCTGTCGGGATTGCGCAGCATGGCCTTCATGGTGCCGCAGTCGCTGGGGGTGCAGGAGGGTGCCTATGTGCTGCTCGGCGCGTTGTTCGGCGTGACGCCGGAGGCCGCGTTGGCGCTGTCGCTGATCCGCCGCGCGCGGGATCTTGCCATCGGGGCGCCGGCGCTGATCGCGTGGCAGATCGTGGAGGGGCGGCGGGTCTATCGGGCGGGGTAGGCGGAAGCCTTGCCACACGCATGGACGCGCAGCGTGTCGCCCGGCTGGACCGTCTGGTTGGTGAGCTTCATCTCGAATTCGGCGTCTCCGACGTGCAGATGCACCAGCACGTGGTCACCCCGGAAGACGGCCTGCGTGACGGTGGCTTCCACGCCCTGCTCGCCGTGGGCTTTTACTATCTGCTCGTGCCGCAGCAGGATTTTCGCCGGGCCTTGCATCGGCGCGCCGGGATGCAGGGCGATGCTGCCGAGCATCGTTTCCGCGTGGTCGCCGTGCAGCATTCCGTCGAGCAGGATCACCGGGCCGGTGAGGCGGGCCACTTCCAGATCGGCAGGCTGATTGTAGAGCGTGGCGGGGTCGGCGATCTGGGCGATGGTGCCTGCGCGCATGACAGCGATAAGATCGGCGCTCTCGAAGGCCTCCTGCGGGTCGTGGGTGACGAGAATGGCGGTGGCGGATTGCGCGCGCAGCAGGGCCACCACATCGGCGCTGACGCTGCGGCGCAGGGTGATGTCCAGCGCGTTGAACGGCTCGTCCAGCAGGATCAGGCGGGGGCGCGGTGCGAGGGCGCGGGCCAGCGCGGTGCGTTGCTGCTGGCCGCCGGATATCTGATGCGGCATGCGGCCGCCGAGGCCGTCCAGCCCGGTGAGGTGCATGGCCTCCTGCACGCGGCCTTCGCGGATCTGGGCGGACGACAAGCCGAAGCCAATATTCCCGGCCACGCTCAGATGCGGGAACAGGGTGCCTTCCTGCGGTACGTAGCCGATATGGCGGCGTTCGGCGGGGACGTGGCTGCCGGGCTGTTCCAGTACCACGCCATCAAGCGAGATGCGCCCGGACGTGGCGGGCTCGAACCCGGCGATCAGGCGCAACAGCGTTGTTTTGCCGCAGCCGGAGCGGCCGAGCAGGGCCAGGATGGCACCTTTCGGCACTGCGAGGTCGATGCCGTGCAAAATCTCCTGCGCCCCGTAACGGGTGCGAACGCCCTCGACCTGCAGGAAGCTCATTGAATATCGATTTTTATGTCGTCGGTTCGCAGCGAGCGCATGGTGAAGATGGTAACGGGAATGCCAGACAGCACAACCAGGGCGGCGGCGAAGGGGGCTGCGGCGCCATAGGCGCGGTCGGCGGTGAGATTCCAGAACTCTGTCGCGAGCGTGACGGTTCCCGCGGGTGCCAGCAGCAAGGTGGCGGTCAGTTCGCGCATCAGCCACAGCGCCACCAGCGCGCCGGCGGCACCGATGCCGGGCATCAGGTTGGGCAAGGTGGCGCGGATGAAGGCGCGGAACGGGGAATGTCCGAGGCTGCGGGCGATGTCGCCGAATTCCCGCGGCACCAGTTCGGCCGAGGCGCGAATGGAGGATTGCGCGACGGGCAGGGTCAGCACGGCATAGACCAGCAGGACGAGGAACGAGGTTTGGTAGATCGGGCCTGCGTACCGGATGGCGAACCACACGGCGGCCAGCGCCACCACGATGCCGGGCAGGCCGTGCACGAGATAGGGCAGGCGGTCTGCCAGCATGGCCAGTTTGCCGCGGTGGTAGGTGGTGGCGATCACCAGCGGAATGGCGAGCAGGGTGGTCAGCACTGCGCCCGGCACGGCATAGCCGAGCGAGCCCAGCAACGCCGGCCAGATTGCGGCGATGCCTTGCCCGGCGGAGGATCCCTCATGCAGCCAAAAGCCGAGGGTTGCGAGCGGCACGCCGAAGCTCAGCGCCGTCAGCGTGGCCAGGCTCAGCAGGGCCGGCACGCGCCAGGGGCCAAGCCGCAGCAGCACTGGCGTGCGTGAATTGCCGCGCCCCATGCGGGCGACGCGGTGACGACGCAGTCTGGCTTCGGCGAAGGCCACCGGCAGGCAGAGCAGCATCAGCACGCCCGACAGCAAGGCCGCGGTGCGGTTGTTGAACTGGGCATTGTATTGCTCGAAGATCGCCGTCGTGAACGTTTCCACGCGCAGGAACGACAGCGCGCCAAATTCGGCGAGCATGTGCGACGACACCAGCAGCGCCGCCCCCGCAAGCGCCGGACGGATCTGTGGCAGCACCACGCGGTGGAAAATTTGCAGGCGTCTCTTGCCGAGGGAGCGGGCCACATCGTCCAGGCTGGGGTCAAGCCCGCGCAGGGCGGCGCAGATCGGCAGGTACATCAGCGGCACGCTGTAGAACGTGAGAATGAGGACGGCGCCGAGCATCTCCTGGAAGGCGGGGCCGAGCGAGGACCAGGCGAAGCTCGACACATAGGCGGGCATCGCCAGTGGCAGGGCGATCGCGAGCCGCCACAGCCTGGCGTAGGGCAGGTCGCAGCGTTCGGTGCACCAGGCGGCGGCGATGGCAATGCTGCCGGCCAGGATCGGCACGAAGGTTGCGATCTCCAGCGTGTTGCGCAAAAGGGTTAGCGTGTAGGGGCGCAGAAGATCAGACACGATGCCGGAGGGACCGGCCTCAGCGCTGCGCAACACCACATAGGCGATCGGCAGCAGCACCAGCCCGAACGGCACCAGGATGGCGAGTGCCAGCCAAAGCGGCGGCCGCGAGATGCGGCCGCCGCTGGTGTGGGCGAAAAAGGCGAGCCGGCTGCTCAAATCAGGCCAGCTTCGCGTTCGAGGGCATAGGCCTGCGTGGCGCTGCCCATGTCGGCTGGCGTGACCGGGGCGGTGAAGCTGGCCATCGAAGGCAGGTTGAACGGCGATGTCAGGCCGTCGATGACGGGGTATTCGGCGGTGGTTGCCATCATCGCCTCCTGGCCGGGGCGGCTGAGCATGAAGGCGAGGAAGCGCTGGGCGGCCTCTGGGTTGCGGCTGGTTTTGAGTTGGCCGGCGGCGGAGAGATTGACGATGTTGCCGGCGTCGGCGCCGGGCGGCGAATACACCGCCGAGGCCAGGTTCGCGGCACCTTTCTCGCGGGCCATCGAATACCAATAGTAATTGTTCGACAGCGCCATCGCGATCTCGCCGTTCTCGACCGCGGTGCTGGCGATGCGGTTGCCGTTATACGACCGCCCGTACTGCTTGACGCCCTTCAGCCATTGGAGGGCCTCTGCGCGCCCATGGATGTGCACGATGGCCATGATCTGCTCCTGGAAGCCATCCTGCTTCACATAGCCGAACTTTCCGGCAAAGGCGGGGGTTGAGAAATCCAGGATGGACTTCGGCAGATCGGCCGCACCCACCATCTTCTTGTTGTAGGTGATGACGCGGGTGCGGGCGTTGGTGCCGATCCAGGTGCCGTCCTTGGATGCGAATCGCGCGGGGATCAGCGCCAGCGTGGCGGGTGCGATCGGGGCGAGAAGGCCTTTTTCCTGCAGCGAGGCGATGGGCGGGCTTTGTTCGGAGAAGAACACATCGGCCGGCGAGCGGGCGCCTTCCTCGATGATCTGGCTGGCGAGTTCAGGGCTTTCCGCGTTGCGCGTGATGACCCCGATGCCGGTCGCGCGGGTGAACGCGGCGACGAGAGCCTCCGTCGTCTTGCGGTGCTGGCCGTTATAGAGCGTCAGCGATGCATCGGCGGCGTGGGCGTGGCGGGCGATGCTGGCAAAAGCTGCCGATACGCCGGCGGCGAGCAGGGTGCGGCGTTGCAGAATGGCCATGATTTCCTCGGAAATGTAATTGCGACGCATTCTCAATAACTCGGAATGCACATCCTGCAAAGCGCTTTCTCGTTCGGACGTGATGCAGGGCGGGCGATTGACACCATCCGCTCGGACGGGATATTCCGGCATGCAATTGAGAATGGTTCGCAATATGATGGATGGTCCGGCGACAGTCTCGCGTGAAAAGAGCCGGCCCAGGATCACGCGCTTTGCGGCGGTGTTCGGGCCCGGGATCGTGGTCATGCTGGCCGATACCGATGTTGGAAGCATCATCACCGCTGGACAAAGCGGTGTGCAATGGGGCTATCGGCTGCTGGCGCTGCAACTGGTGTTGGCGCCGATCCTTTATGTTGTCCAGGAGCTGACCGTCAGGCTCGGCATTTTCACCGGCCGGGGCCACGGCGAATTGATCCGTCAGCAATTCGGGCCGTTCTGGGCGTGGGTTTCGGCCATTGGGCTGACGGTCGCATCGCTTGGCGCGCTGCTGTCGGAGTTCAGCGGGGTTGCCGGTGTGGGCGAACTGTTCGGCATTTCGCGCGCGATCACGTTGCCGATGGCGGCCGTGGCGCTTCTTGCCATCGTGATGACGGGCTCTTATCGCCGTGTGGAGCGCATCGCGATCGTTATTGGGTTGTTCGAGCTGGCGTTCTTCGGGGTGGCCTACGCGTCTGGCCCGGATCTTTCGATCATGCTGCGACAGGCGGTCGACATTCCAATCCGCAACAGCAGCTACGTCTATCTTGTGGCCGCGAATATCGGTGCGGTGATCATGCCGTGGATGGTTTTCTATCAGCAGTCCGCGATCGCCGACAAGCGTTTGGGACCGGAGCACTACACCGCCGCGCGGTGGGATACCGCGATCGGCGCCGTGGTGACGCAGCTTGTGATGGCGGCGGTGCTGATCTCGGCCGCGGCCACGCTGGCGCCGAGCCTGACCGGCGGGGAGAAGCCCGGCCTTGCGACCGTGGGAGAGATGAGTGCGGCGCTGACACCGTTGCTGGGTCCGTCGATGGGGCGCGTGGTGTTCGGGTTGGGCGTTCTCGGCGCCGGCCTGGTGGCGGCCATCGTGGCGTCACTGGCGCTCGCCTGGGGCATGGGAGAGGTTGCGGGCTACAAGCGGTCGTTGGAGCTGCGTCCGCTGCAGGCGCGGTGGTTCTATGGCTGCTATGCGCTGTGCGTGGTGGGCGGTGCGACGGTGGTGGGTGTGGCGCCGGACCTGGTGTCGCTGAACGTTGCCGTTCAGGTGATGAACGCGCTGTTGTTGCCCTTGGTGCTTGGATTCCTGTTCATGCTCGCGGTCCGCAGCCTGCCGCCGGCGGTGCGCCTGCAGGGGTGGTACAAGATCGTTGTTTTGCTCGTTATTGTGCTGACCGCCGGGCTCGGGGTGTGGGGTGGCGTTGCCAGCCTGTTCGACTAGAGCGTGATAGCTTCAGGCAGGAGAAGCCATAACGGGGTAGCGGAACTCGCAGGCGGCGATCAGGTTGAAATCGGCGCGTTGCGCGCGTTTGTGGAGGCCCCGTGATGGCCGGTGATCGGTTCATGCCTGAGTTCAAGGCGCAGCCCTATTGGTGGGATGCGGCGGAACCCGCCACGCGTGACACGGCGGTGCCCGATCGCACCGGCGTGGCCATCATCGGCGGCGGCTATGCCGGGCTGTCGGCGGCGCTGACCCTGCGGCGGCTGGGCCATCACGTGACGGTGCTGGATGCCGAACGGATTGGCTGGGGTGCCTCGTCGCGCAATGGCGGCATGGTGTCGGGCAAGGTGCAGCTGGGCGCCGACGCTTTGAACAGTCTGGTCGGCAACGAGAAGGCGGCCGAGATCACGGCCACCTGCTCGGCCGCGCTGCCGTTCATCGAGGAGACCATCGCCCGCGAGAGAATTGACTGCGACTA